>QNFK01000328.1 GCA_003645495.1 Gammaproteobacteria bacterium | reverse complement strand
TCGCGGAGTTTTTCGATGGCGTAGTTAATAGAGTCGGCGATCGCACCCGTGATGTCCTCGGTCACGGTCGCCTCGACCGTCAGGTCACCGTCAGCAAGACTGCCAAGCTCATCGAGCAGTCGCAGAATAGCCTGCTGGTTGCGCTCGTTCTGTTCGGATTGTGCCCGCGAAGTTCTTTCGAAGATTGCGGTCCTGGCATGAATTACCACGAGACCGATCAATAGCAAAAGTGCGACGCCCAGAAGACCGAAAAGAATCATTGGCAGCGGCAATACTCCGCTGCCACCCGCTCCCAGAGAGGAAAATTCGTTAGCCAGCAATGATCCTGCGACATCAGTCAGTGCCGCCAGACTTGCAGCCAGACCGTCCAGGTTTGCCACTGCCGCGACGCCAGCCTGCACCAGACCTTCCATATCCATGAGTTCGCTGATCACCGGCACTAACGCAACTTCTCGTGTTGCATCATCCAAAGCGGCAACATCCAGATTGGTTGCCGCACCGCCAAGCGCGTCGGTGACCGTCCGCAGGTAAGCCATATCCACCGCTATCGTCTGCGCGACCGCTCCGGCATCGGTGTTTGCTGTGTTTGCAGCGAGCCCGGCAATAGCTGTTTGTACTGCCATGCCGCGGCGCTGAAACTCCTGGATGACAGCGGTCGACCCGGAGCGACTCAGCAGCTCATCCGACGCCGCCAGCATTCGCGGCATGTGCTGCGCTACCGCCGCCGCAGCTGTAGTGATCGCCGTAACATACTCGCGTTTGGCCAGGATAGCTGTCGCATGCTGATCAAGTTCGCCCCACGGGCCTGCACCACCCGGCAATGCAAGACTCGAGCCGCTGCGGCGCAATCCGGATAGCCGCTTTACGTCGTCCTGCAGCTGGTCAAAACTGCCAGGATTGCCATGCACCGCGCTGGCTGCATGCAACGGCATTGCCTGTGACATTGCCGCCAGCGCTGGTGCGGGACCACCTTCGGCGCCGCCCTCGGTTGACTGCAGGTACATGACTCCCGCTGTTGCAAGCAGGGCTAACGCCAGCAACGATGCGAGAATTGTAAAAGTAGATGATTTGTTAGTTGTTCGTGCCATGGCTTTGCAACACCAGATTCAAAAATAAATTATCGCTGCACTATTCGGCGGCGGCTTGCAGGAACGAGCTGCTTTCCAGCAGATCGTATAATCCAAATATCGGCCAGTTATCCTGGCCGCGTTGATATGCACCGCTGATATAGCGATCGCAACGAACGGCGGTCTGCGGCCACTGATCGGTATACTCACTGTCCATGAAACGCCTGAACCCCTGTACTTCATCGACGACAAGCCCGGCTGGTATGTCACGGTGATTCACTGAAATCACACGCGTCATCCTGCGCATCGAAGTGCGGCCACTCCCCAGCAGCATTTTCAGATCAATGAGCGGCAACAAGTGACCACGCAGATTGGCAATGCCCAGCATCCAGCGTTTCGCGCCAGGCACGCGAGTCATCGTTTCCGGCAACATCAGCACCTCACGAACCTGGTCACGGCTTGCAACGAATTGTTCCTCGCCAATGCGAAAACCAATACCAACCCATTCATCAGCAATCGAGCCTGTACCAACACCGGCGATGGCGACGCGGCTACGCCGCTCGAGCTCCTGGAGCAGCTCGAAAGGCTGCTCAACCAGTGATTCCAGGTCCGGGGCAGTACTCATTCAGTCGGCCATGACCGCGTTGATCCTGGCAACGAGATCTTTTTGCCCGATCGGTTTGACAATGTATTCGACCGCGCCCTGGCGCATGCCCCAGATCTTGTCTGTCTCCTGATCCTTGGTCGTAATCATGATGACCGGAATACTCGAAGTTCGCGGGTCCTGGGTAAGTTTTCGCGTTGCCTGGAAACCGTTCATGCCGGGCATCACGACATCCATCAGGATGCAATCCGGCCGCGACACTTCCGCCTGGCGAATGCCCTCTTCACCGCTGTCCGCAACCAGCGTTTCGAAACCGCTTTTCTCCAGCATGTTTTGAAACAGGTGTAACTCGGTCGGTGAGTCGTCGATTATCAGGATTACTGACATTTACAATTCCTCAATTGATCTGGTTGGAAATCGCGCCCAACAGCTCATCTTTGGTAAACGGTTTGGTCAGGTATTGTTCAGAACCAACAATACGACCGCGCGCGCGATCAAACAGGCCGTCTTTGCTGGATAGCATGATCACTGGTGTCTCTTTGAAGACCTTGTTGTGCTTGATCAGGGAGCAGGTTTGGTAGCCATCCAGTCGCGGCATCATGATGTCGACGAAAATAAGGTCGGGCTGGTGATCCGCGATCTTGGACAGGGCATCAAAGCCATCGATTGCAGTAAATACCTGGCAACCTTCCCTTGAAAGCAACGTCTCAGCAGTTCGGCGGATCGTTTTACTGTCGTCCACAACCAGTATTTTGAGACCGTTCAGACCTCGAGCAGCATTTTTTGACACCGGATTTCCTCGCCCATTAACGAACCCTGTCGAGCTCGTATCCCTCACCAACAGGCCCGACACACCCAAATTGAATTAAATTTTGCATAATCTTTGCCGGGAGGAATGACTTGTACCATATTGGTCAAAATGCCGCTACGACAGGCAACACAGCTCGCTCGCGGGATGTATAGTTGGCGGCTTGAACTAATGACCCAAAGCGAAAGTATCCAGGACCTTCTATGTCAGCAAAAGCGCTCCGCGTCGGCGTCGTGATGGACCCGATTGAGTCAATTACCCCCAAGAAAGACAGCTCGCTGGCTATGCTTTTGGAGGCAGAGCAGCGCGGCGCCGAGATTCACTACCTGTTGCAGAAAGACCTGAAGCTGGTGGCAGGCGTTGCCCTTGGGCACTCAACCCTGTTGCGGGTTAGTGATGACAATGACGACTGGTTTGAGAAAGGCGCGCAGCAGGAAATTCACCTCGGCGATCTGGACGTTATCCTCATGCGCAAGGATCCGCCGTTCGATATGGAGTTCATCTACACCACCTATATTCTCGACCGGGCCGAAAGCGCCGGCGCACTGATCGTCAACCAGCCGCAAGCCCTGCGGGACATGAATGAAAAAGCGTACACCGCATGGTTTGCAGAATGTGCGCCACTGACATTGATCACTCGTTCGATGGCGGAAATGAAGGAATTCATGCAGGAACATGGACGCATCGTGGTGAAGCCCCTCGATGGCATGGGTGGCAAGTCGATATTCGTCGTCATTGACGGCGACAACAACGCCAACGTCATTTTCGAAACGCTGACCGACAATGGCAACCGATTCGCCATGGCCCAGGTATACATTCCCGAGATCAGTGACGGCGACAAACGAATCCTGCTCATTGACGGCGAACCCGTTCCATACGCACTGGCACGAATGCCACCGGCGGACGACAACCGTCGCAACCTGGTCATGGGTGCGGCAGGCGAGGCGCGGGAACTAACGGAACATGACCGCTGGATTTGCACCCAGGTTGGCCCTGTCTTAAAAGAGC
>QNFK01000327.1 GCA_003645495.1 Gammaproteobacteria bacterium | reverse complement strand
CCGACAACTGGATCTGGAAACAGCGCACGGTCAATATCGCAGTTGTCTCTCCAGAGCGTGCACTGGATCTCGGCTTCACCGGTCCGATGCTGCGTGGTTCAGGCGTTGAATGGGATCTGCGCAAAAAACAACCTTATGAAGTTTACGACAAGATGGATTTTGATATCCCTGTGGGTGTCAACGGTGATTGTTATGACCGCTATCTTGTGCGTATTGAAGAGATGCGGCAGTCCAATCGAATCATTCAACAGTGTGTTGAGTGGCTGCGGGCGAATCCGGGTCCCGTCATGCTGGATGATTACAAAATAGCGGCGCCGAAACGCGTTGATATGAAAGGCGACATGGAGTCGCTTATTCATCATTTCAAATTGTTCACTGAAGGGTATTGTGTCCCGGAGGGAGAGGTCTACGCTGCGATAGAGCACCCTAAGGGTGAGTTTGGTGTGTACCTGGTTTCGGATGGCGCGAACAAACCCTATCGCGTGAAAATCCGCGTTGCCGGATTTGCGCATATTGCATCAATGTCAGAGATGGTCGTAGGACATATGCTGGCGGATGTCGTTGCCGTTATTGGCACGCAGGACATCGTCTTCGGTGAGATAGACCGATGAACGATAATTCCAACTTGTCCGCACATGTTTGCGAGGAAATCGAACGCTGGAAGACGCGGTTTCCTGAAGACCGGCAACGCTCGGCAGTGATCGGCGCGTTGCACGCAGTTCAACATGAAAACGATGGTTACCTTACCGCCGAATTAATGAATGACGTCGCGGATTACCTGGAAATGCCGACTATCCAGGTCTATGAAGTCGCAACCTTCTATTCGATGTTCCAGACCAGGCCTGTCGGGCGACACAATGTTGCAATTTGCACTAACGTCGCCTGCATGTTGCGTGGCGCCGACGACATCGTCGAGCACGTTGAGAAAAAACTCGGCATCAAGACGGGCGAGAGCACCGAAGATGGTCGTATCTACCTGAAGAGAGAAGAGGAGTGTCTTGCAGCTTGTTGCGGCGCGCCAATGATGATGGTTGATCACAAGTACCATGAAAACCTCACCAAAGAGAAAGTGGACGAACTGCTGGATGGCCTCGAATGAGCAACCTGCAGCAGAATCTCGTTTGTTTTAATACCTTCGGTGAAGAAGAATCGTGGACGCTTGCGACCTACGAAAAACTTGATGGCTACAAAGTCTGGCGAAAAATTCTCGCCGGCAAGCTGACACCGGATGAGGTGATCGACGAAGTCAAAGCTTCCGGATTACGCGGCAGGGGTGGTGCAGGTTTTCCGACCGGACTCAAGTGGAGCTTCATGCCGCGCAATGCGCCGGTGCAAAGGTACCTGGTCTGTAATTCCGATGAGAGTGAGCCTGGAACCTGCCACGATCGCGAAGTACTGCGTAACAATCCGCACTGCCTGATAGAGGGCATGGCGATCGCTGCTTACGCGATGGGCGCAACAGTTGCTTACAACTATATTCGCGGAGAGTTTATTGACGAGCCTGTGCCGCGCTTCGAAGCTGCACTGAAAGAAGCCTATGACGCCGGATTGCTGGGCAAGAAAATACAAGGTTCGGATATCGACCTGAATATTTACGCATTCGTAGGTGCTGGCGCCTATATATGTGGTGAGGAAACCGCGCTCCTCGAATCGCTTGAGGGTAAGCAGGGCAAGCCCCGCTTCAAACCACCATTTCCTGCAAATTTCGGTTTGTATGGCAAGCCAACAACGATTAACAACACACAAAGCCTGGCCAGCGTACCGGCGATCATGCGCAATGGTGCGACCTGGTTTGCCGGGCTTGGCCCTGAAGGGTCTGGCGGCACAGCGCAGTTTTCTGTTTCGGGCCACATAGAAAAGCCGGGCAATTATGAATTGCCGATGGGTGTCCCGTTCAAAGATTTGCTGGAGCTTTGTGGTGGCGTTCTCGGTGGCAGAAAACTGAAAGCTGTCATACCGGGAGGCTCGTCGGTTCCGGTCATGCCGGCAGAGGCCATCATGGATTGCACGATGGATTACAACGCTCTGCAAGCGGCAGGGTCATCGTTCGGCACAGGCGCCGTGATGGTAATGGATGAGACAACCTGCATGGTTAGCGTATTGCGGCGTATCTCCAGGTTCTACATGGCTGAGTCCTGTGGCCAATGCACACCTTGTCGCGAGGGCACGGGCTGGTTGTACCGGATGCTGACGCGAATCGTCGAAGGCCATGGGGAGATGGACGACCTCGATAAACTGGTGGATGTCGCCAACAAAATCGAAGGCCACACCATTTGTGCCCTGGGCGATGCCGCTGCCTGGCCTGTGCAGAGTTTCCTCAAGCATTTCCGGCATGAATTCGAATACATGATTACACATCACGGGCGCAGCATCGTTGACGACGTTTCCGAGGCCGCCGCATGAGCGACGATACCGTAAACATCGAAGTCGACGGCAAGCCGGTCGAAGCGAAGAAAGGGCAGATGGTCATCGAGGTGACTGATGCCATTGGTGCCTACATTCCGCGCTTTTGTTATCACGAAAAACTTTCAATCGCGGCGAATTGCCGCATGTGCCTGGTAGAAGTAGAAAAAGCTCCCAAACCGATGCCCGCTTGTGCGACACCGGTAGGTGAGGGCATGAAGATTTTCACGCGGTCGCCTGCCGCAATCGCAGCGCAAAAAGCTACGATGGAATTTCTGCTGATTAACCATCCTCTGGATTGCCCTATCTGCGACCAGGGCGGCGAATGCGAGTTACAGGATCTTGCGCTTGGCTATGGCAGCGATGTTTCACGGTACAACGAACGCAAACGCGTTGTGAAAGACAAGGATCTTGGCCCGTTGGTCTCCACTGACATGACGCGCTGTATTCATTGCACCCGTTGCGTACGTTTTGGCGAGGAAATTGAAGGGCTGCAGGAACTGGGTACGATGGGCCGCGGCGAGAACGTGCAAATCAGCACCTACATTGAAAAGAGCGTCGACCACGAACTGTCGGCAAACATCATCGATATGTGCCCGGTCGGTGCATTAAATAACAAACCCTATCGTTACAGCGCACGTGCCTGGGAAATGACGCAGCTTGCGAGCATATCGCCGCACGACTGCGTCGGGTCGAATATGTCTGCCCATGTTTTGCGCGGTACGATCAAGCGTGTCGTGCCACGTGAAAACGATGCGATTAATGAAACCTGGATATCTGATCGTGATCGTTTCAGTTACGAGGGCATTTACAGCAGAGATCGCCTGCTGACTCCCCGGATTAAGAAAGACGGCACCTGGCAGGAGATTAGCTGGGATGACGCGTTGCAAAAACTCGCCGAGGTAATCAGATCGGCTGCAGCTGACAAAGTCGGCATACTCGCCTCACCTGGTTCAACCGTCGAAGAATGCCATTTGCTGTCGCGCCTGGCGGAGCATGTGGGTTCAAATAATATCGATCACCGTTTACGCCAACAGGATTTCTCGGACCAGGAGAATGACCCGTTGATGCCATGGCTTGGCTG
>QNFK01000326.1 GCA_003645495.1 Gammaproteobacteria bacterium | reverse complement strand
CTGCAGTCAGGAAGCGAGGGACACCCGGAACCAGACGCCGGGCGACAAAAACCGGCATGGTGAGGTAAGACGCCTCGTAGGATCGATCCGGTATGAACGGGAATTTGTTGCTCGTCCCTGCGACAATCTCTCGCCCGAGCAACTGCAACGAATCCGACTGTTCAGCAGTTGAAGCTATAGCTGCTGGCGTCGCACCGATCACAGCGAACCACAGGATTAACGCCAGTTCACGACCGCGACAATGGGTGCAGAATATTGTGAACGCAGTTGCCCAATATTCTCTTTTCAATTTATTTCTCCGGAATCTCTATTTTCTGCCCAACAGGTTAACCGCGTATCCAACCACGAAAAATGCGATCGCCACCATACTGATCGGTGGAATCCCCCCGCGCCAGCCTGACGGCGTCATCCAGCCCTGATAACCCATGAAAATCAGATGCACCGCACCCAGAACCATTGCCCAAAGAAGAAATTTCCTCGACGTAATGAACTGGATGAATGACCGGTCTTCACGCAAGTGAGTTTGAAAACTCAGGTTGTAAGCCCATAGAACGACAAATGCCAGGACACCGCCGAGCATGCTCAGGCCAGCAAGAAGTGTCAGCGTGCCATCTGCCTCGAAAAACTTGCTGTAAACGGCGGGCGTAAAGAGCATAAAGCTCATCAACGCATGGATAAGGACCAGCAGGAACCCGGTCATACCCAGCGCCTTTCTGGCATTAAGCCAGCCCGCCGGCACCTTGACCCCCAGATTATTTAAAGGCCCAAAACCGAAATTGCAGGTAATCAGAATAAAAGCGGCCAGTGAAATCCCCTTGTTCAAAATGAAAAAGGGGAAGTCCTTCCAGGGAACCGTGCCAACGATGTGGTAGCGCACAACCGCGTAGCCAATCGAGAAGACTAACGCCAGCGCAATTATCCGACCCGCAGAATTCTTATCACTATTCGTTTGCTCACTCACACTGCTTACGGTGTATACCAGATCGGCGATGTATAGGCGCGCTCCTGATGGATGGTTTCAGCGCCTTCCGGAATCTCGACACCAAAACGGAAGGCGTCGTAAACAATCCAGCGCGGCGTCGGAATCTCTATCACACGAGCATAGTAGAAGGCTCTATGCTCCGGATCGAAATCCGGATCTGTCCACACGGTGCCAAGTTCTGATGCACCGATCGTGTTGAGCCAGTTCGCGGCTTCCACGTCCACCGTATTGCCGACCGGTGGCAGCACACCATTCGTATCGGGTTCACGTCCGGATGACCACGCGACATCGTATACTTTTTCGTGTGTATCGCCCCTGGAATCCAACCAGCCTTTGACTATCTGGATGCGATCCAGATTTGCGCCGATGGGATCGCGCAGCGAGTAGACCATGAAATTCGGTGCACCATCTCCGGGATGTGCGGTCAGATCGCCGCCCATCGGTACACCCTTCTCATAGCCGCGGAAAGCCGGCTGCCTGCTGTTGAGATCGGCCGCTGTATAGTCCCAGCCGCCGAAGAAGCGAACCATCAGGCGCGAGCCGGTCGTTGCGTAAACTTCCTTGCGATCCATTGCGTCCCAGATCGCCCCACGGGTGTTATCTGTCGCCCAGACAGCGGCGAGACCTGACGCTACCGTCTGCCAACCTTCGAAAATACCGTTCTCCGTTTCGGTAAACGGGTGATGCATTCGATCGGGAGAGGGCTCGCCACCCGAATGTTTGCCGAAGAAGTTATCCTCCTCCGAGGTACTGAGCCCGGTATGGCTATCGGTTGAGCCGACCATGCCGAATTTGTAGGGATTGGTGCCAAATTTCGCTTCCAACGCAAGGCCGTTCTTGAGCGCCTCACGTGCATATTCTGCAGCGAGCATATCGTCCGTTTTGGCCTCGCTCAGATCAAGGTTGCCTGCGTCCCAGGTCTCGTAGTCGGCGAATGCGTCGTCGGGGGACAGCAGCGGATGTGCCTCACCGTCACCCTTGATCTGGGTGACCTCGTAAAGTGGTTCCCAGCGTGCGCGTTTTGTAACGTACTCCCTGTCGAGCTTGCGTCCGGTGTACTGCCGGTCTACCGGAAACATTATTCCGTTGGAAAGGTTGCCATTGTGAGAGAGAGCCAGTGCCGAGCCACCGGTCTTTGCCTCAAAGTTTTCCAGCCATTCGTAGAGATCCAGCGGGTCGGTGCTGCCAACTGGGGGCAGCGTGGTGAATGGCACGATTTGCCCTGCCTTATCGGCCCCACCCCGAAAAATCACGTTGCGGTGCAGGTTGTTGCCCGCGACAAGCGAGGTCCACTCATAACCGATCAACGCCGTGAAACGCCCGGGCTCATTGTATTCCTCCGCTGCGTTCACCACATGCTCCCAGACAGCGCGATACTTTTTCGCGCCGGGTGAGTAATCGGCCATCAGCGCTTGCGGAATCTTGCCCTGCGCAAATGTTGTGATGAGGTCCAGGGTCGCCGCAACCGCTGCGTCTCCACCTTGCTCAAGACCGGCGTGCCAGCGCCGTCCTTCTTCAAATGCGAGGATGCCCGGCGCACCGGCGGCGAGATCCTGAACGAAGCCCAGCGCATCAGAGTGATCGGCGATCACCAGCCAGTCGAGCGGCCGACCGAGCTTAACCGGCTGACCTGTAGACGAAATCACCTCTTCACCGCGGGCGAATCGATACGCCTCCTCAAGTCCAAGCCGCGCGCCAAATAAACCAGCGTCCACGGACAGTGCTGTATGCAGGTGAGTATCGCCCCAAAGTGGCCGGCTCGGGAATGATCTTTGCGCATGCGGAGAATACGATTTTCCCGGATAGAGGCCAGATAGCGATTCTTCCGACGGCGTGATTTGTGCCACAGCCACGTTTGCGAACATGAGCAAGGTGCCGCTGACGACAAATAAATCTTTCAATTTCATTTTGAATCTCCTGTTTTTAATCACGCACGGCCCCGTGAGTAATTAATGCTACATACAGCAGAACTGGTGGACGTAGCCGGGAATGCGGGTACGTTTCATTTTCAGCATGCTGACATACATATGGCGTGTTTGCAGTACGTAGAAACAACTTTTCGGGAGACCCATACGATCATGTCACGCCAGACAATCCGCGCCACAGTAAAGCTAAATGTGAACGTCACTCACCTGGAATTAGGGGGCAGTGACCTTAACTCCTGCACCTCTCCCCTAATTCGGCGACGTAGTTAAGGTCACTGTCCCTCTATTTGCGGGTTAAATTTGTATTTCACTAACCTGAATGACCGGCTGCACGTTCGTGTAGTTGGGAATATCAGCCATTATTGCTTCGGCATGCGGGCCAAATGATGACTGAAATTCTTCAACGGAATCGAAGTACAAGTGCCCCATTGCTGCATACGGCGGTGGAGAGTCCGGTGCTCCGCCGCCTAAACCTCCTTCGACGGCCACGTTTTTGAGGGTAGCTCCACACTTTTCCCTGACCATCGGAATGTGGCTGTTGCAGTAGTAATCCATGTCAAACGAGCTGGAGTCAGTTTTTGG
>QNFK01000325.1 GCA_003645495.1 Gammaproteobacteria bacterium | reverse complement strand
CGTCCAGGTCAGTTCCGGATAAGCCCTGCCAGTAACGGGCGATACAGGCGGCGCAGCAGTCGCGCCGCTCATCGCTCGTCTCTACATCGGTATGCGACAGATAAGTGCACACCATTTAACAACTGAACCGCGCTTGCGGCCCGACGACGTTTATTATTCAATTTATTCGTCCTCGTTTTTCGTCCGCGAAGATTATCACAAAGGCTCAAGCCGCGCCGGAAGCTGGTCCTTCTCGAGCACGTCATTCAATTCCTCCGCAAGTTCTTCACAGGCTGAAACAACGCTACGCCATACTTTTCTGCGTAACTCAGGCGACATCGACACAAAGTCAGTCCGGTCAGGTACCTTTTTGTTTGGTAATCGCGCAATGAATTCGGGTGAAGGGCAAATCAATATCGTGCGATCGGTATGTTCATTTGCAGGTTTGCGCCAGGATAACTTCTTATCAAACCAGCCGGGCGTAATGTGTCCGAAAAAATGCGGAAATAGTGTCAAACGATCGGGGTCACTTAATGGCAGGTCGAGATGGTAATCAATAATGCCGCCATCACGATAAATTCCCTGAGGTGCGCCATCTATATTGCGAACGCCTTTCAGCACTAACGGAATTGCTCCGGACGCGAGCACCGCATCGACAAGATTTTTTTCAGTCAGTTCTATGCGATGCAATGGAAAACCAGGCGCGTTATAAAACGGCGGCAGGTCGCGTGGATCGTAAAACAATCCGCGTTCAAAAAATGCGCCCAGTGTACGCCGACTGGCAATATTCGCCGTTGCCGCCAGCATCAGTCCTGCGGCAAGAAGCGGTCGCCTTTCGCTCGCGGTTAAGAACCGGCTGCGTACTGTCATGATGTTCAGGCGCAACACCGGGTGATTCACTATGTCACGCGCGCGATTACCGCCCAGCATGCTCTGCAGAATTTCGCGGCTCTTTTCAGTAATCTCCTCGGCGTCCGGCTTCTCGCTGTATTCCTGTTCGAGATAACCGGTTTCGAATTGATTCAGGGCCTGCAGCGGTGACGATTGCGCATAGCAGGCGAATCGCCAGGCGCCGATTGACGACCCGAGCAAGTGCACCGGCCCCGACAAGTGTGGCAATACGCGCCCGATGATAACCCTGTCGAGCTGGCTGAGAATCAGCCATTTCGCGCCACCAGATGCGCCTGCAATCGTCCCGATGCGCTCCACCGAGAAGCCGCGTTTGCGCACGTCCTGCAGAGCTCCCGGACCTGCTTTGAAAAGCAATGCCTTGCTGGTTTTCAATTTCACCTCTCGAGGCCGCAAAAGGCGTCTATTTCAGCTGTTTTTGCTTAGCGTTTGCAAGCCCAATTCAGCGTTATCTGACGCTCCCGCAGCGGAACTTTTTCCGTTTCATGTGATCTTATTCACGTTATAGAATCCCCGAATCGTATTTATGTCGAAAACACTGCGGAAATGCTGCAGGCACTGGTAGTGTGGTGCTTCGACTCTGGCTTATACAAATAGTGAGTCTCATGCGCAATTCCTCGGCCCTTCTGGCGATGACTACCCTGTTTTTTTGTAGCTACGCGTTCGCGCATGGCGACACCGAACGACCGCTTTATGTTGCCGAGGATGGCACCGACGAAGGACAGTGCCTGAGCCCGGCAAACCCCTGCGCAACGATTGGCTTCGCCCTGGCTCAAGCCGGCAAGGGCGGCCAGATAAGGGTGACTGAGGGCAGCTACGCGATCGAGAAAGCTGAAGATCTGTTCCATCTGATCAGCGGTGTTGTCGACGTCAATGGTGGCTACCGTAAAGCAGGGAAATCAAAATTCCTGACAACGGGTGAATCGGTACTAACCGGTGTTCCGTACGAGTATCGCGAGCAGTTGCGCGGGCGCGGATTCAGAATCGTTGCCGATCGCAAGGGAATGGACAACGACAAGATAGCTAACACGGACAAACTGATGCAATTGCATCAGCAGCTAAAATCCAGCATAGCTTTTACACCCTGTATTGGCGGGACCGCAGCAGGATTACCCTGTGAACAGGTTGATCTCTTGTCTCACGTTGGATTCGAAGATATCAGCGCAACGCCATCTGCAGGGGCCGATATCTGGGGCTTTGTCGACCTTAATACCGGACGCGAGTACGCAATTGCAGGATTCAATAATGGCACGGGCGTTTTCGACGTCACCGACGCGACAAATCCGCGAGAAGTCGGTTTTATAGATGGGGAAGATGAAATCTGGCGCGACATCAAGGTCTACCAGTTTTTCGATGCGGCCAACGACCGTTGGCGGGCTTATGCTTACGTGACAACAGACGGCCAGACGAATGATGGCTTGTTTGTCATCGATCTTTCCGGGTTGCCGCAATCTGTCAGCAAAGTAACTTACACCAGCGACATCGCCAACGCCCACAATGTGTATGCCACCAACACCGATTACAGTACTGGACTGTCAATCACCGGCGACGTACCGACACTTATTATCGCTGGATCGAACACCGGTAACGGAAATTATCGATCTTATTCGCTCGCTAGTCCGGCATCGCCCACATTCGTATCCGGCGGCATGGGCAGCGGATATATGCATGATGCATCGTCGCTGGTCATCACAGACTCACGCAAAGATACCCAGTGCGTGAACGCTGGTACGCATTGTGAAGTGTTGCTGGATTTCAATGAAAACAGTTTCGAAATCTGGGATATAACCAACACATCGAGCCCGGTACAACTCAGCAACACGCCATATCTCAATGTCGGATATGTGCATTCCGGATGGTGGTCCGAAGATAAACAATTCGTCTTTGTCCATGATGAGTTGGATGAGCGGCGCTCGGGCTTGCCAACGACACTGCGAGTGTTTTCGGTAGCCAACCTGGCTGCCCCGGTACTGGCTGGTACGTGGTCAGGACCGACCAATGCGATCGACCACAATGGATTCGTTCGCGGCAATCGTTACTACATGTCGAATTACACGCGCGGACTGACAATCCTCGATATTACAGATCCCGCGAATCCTGCTGCCGTAGGACGTCTTGACACCTATCCGGTAGCAGATAGCACCATGTTTAATGGTGCCTGGGGTGCATACCCGTACTTCTATAGCGGCAACATCGCGATCAGTGACATTGACAGTGGTTTTTACATGGCCGCAGACATGACGCGTGATGTGCCACAAGGCAGTTTGACGTTCGCATCAGCTTCTGCCGCTGCGACAGAAGGACAGCAAGGCCGGTTGTTTGTGCAACGAAATGGCGGCACGAACGGCAGTGTCAGTGTCAATTATGAAATCATTCACGCCACCGCCGGGCCAGCCGATTACATTCTCACGAGCGGCGTCCTGAATTGGGGCGACGGTGACAACACCAACAAGACCATTGATATTTCGGCGGTGAACGACGGCATCAATGAGGGCATTGAAAGACTGATTGTGCGCCTCATCAGCCCCGGTGGAAGTGCAACACTGGGCAATCTGAGCACCGCAAGTCTTTATCTCGGCGATCCCGGCACTCTGCCGGAAATCGGTTTCACCG
>QNFK01000324.1 GCA_003645495.1 Gammaproteobacteria bacterium | reverse complement strand
TTACTGGAAGTACTGGAACCCGCCAGCCAGAGAATTGAGCCGCGCTGTGCGGCATTCGGCACCTGTGGCGGTTGCTCACTGCAACATGTCTCTGATGCAGAGCAACGTGAAATCAAACAAACCGCAGTGGCAGACAGCCTGCAGCGTATTGGCCAGGTTGAGCCGAAGGAATGGCTGCCACCGATATGCGACGACTCCACCGATGGCAGCTGGAATTATCGCCGCCGGGCGCGACTCGCTGTTAAGGACGTCTTTGCGAAAGGGCGGGTCCTGGTCGGTTTTCGTGAGCGACATGCGCCGTTTGTAACCAACATGCACCGTTGCGAGGTATTGGCGAAACCCGTCGATAGCCTGATCGATCCGCTAAGCGAACTCGTTGAGAGTCTGAGTATTCGCAGCAGGCTGCCGCAAATCGAAGTGGCTGTCGCCGACAACGTGACGACACTCGTACTAAGGGTTCTCGATCCACCGACCGATGCAGATGAAGCGCTGTTACGCGCATTTGCCGGGGAACATAAGATACAGATTGCATTGCAAAGCGGTGGACTCGATACGATTGCAGCTTTGCAGTCAGAATCGCCACCGATTCCCCTGACTTATACGCTGCCGGACTTTGATATCGAGATCGAATTCGAGGCAACCGATTTCATCCAGGTAAATGGCCGAGTTAATCGCCTGATGGTGGCTGAAGCAATTCAACTGCTGCAAGTGAGCGATGAGCATCGCGTACTCGATCTTTTCTGCGGCATCGGCAACTTTTCATTGCCGCTGGCACGCCAGGCAAGTCACGTGCTTGGTATTGAAGGCGAGGTGCAGCAGGTCGAGCGGGCTCGACAGAACGCGTCCCGCAACAATATCGATAACTGCGAGTTTCGCTGCGCAGATTTAAGTGTTGCTGACAGCAACGAACGCTGGCGCAGTGAAAGCTGGGATCGCGTCCTGCTGGATCCGGCCCGCAGTGGCGCCCAGGAGCTGATCAGCGACATGGGCAGGATAGGTGCAGAGCGTATTGTATATGTGTCCTGTCATCCGGGAACGCTCGCCAGGGATGCGGGCATCCTGGTGCGTGAGCAGGGCTATCAGCTCGAGGCGGCCGGAATTATTGATATGTTCCCGCATACAGCGCACGTCGAGTCCATCGCCGTGTTTCATAAAAACAAATAAAAACAACTAGTTATATTGAATTTCGTAAGCGCATGAGGGTTTCACGGCAAGCTGCTAGTCTTAGGAGATGGCACTGGGACCTGTAATGCTCGATATCGAGGGTTTGGCGCTAACCTCGGCTGACCGCACGCTGCTGCGCGAGCCTGCGGTAGGCGGTGTTGTGCTGTTTACCCGCAACTACGAGTCGCCCGAACAACTTGCTGACCTCGTGTCCACGATCCGTGCAGTACGCAGCCCGCCGTTGCTGATTGCCGTCGATCTTGAGAGCGGGCGAGTACAGCGTTTTCGCGAGGGCTTTAGCGCCATTCCTCCCATGCGCCAGTTGGGGCGACAATACGATAGTGATCCGGCGGCTGCGCTGTCGCTGGCAAAGTCAGCCGGCTGGTTGATCGCATCGGAACTCCGGGCAATGGATATTGATCTCAGTTTTGCCCCCTGCGTGGACATCGACTGGGGGGTAAGCGAGATCATCGGTAATCGCGCTTTTCACAAGACACCCGATGTTGTTGCCGAGCTGGCAGGCTCGTTCGCAGTCGGAATGCGTAGCGCCGGCATGGCGGCAATAGGCAAACATTTTCCAGGTCATGGCGCAGTGGTCGCAGATTCGCACAAGGCGCTCCCTGTTGATCGCCGTAGTTATGGCGACTTGCTGGACGACATGCAGCCGTACGAAAGAATGATCCGCAAACGGCAGCTGGCCGGCGTCATGCTGGCCCATGTTGTCTACGCAGAATTGGACCCGTTACCGGCTGGATTCTCTGCCTACTGGATTCAGAACCAGCTGCGCTCGCAACTGCGTTTTGATGGCGCCGTTTTCTGCGATGACTTAAGCATGCAGGCAACAGAAACATTCGGCTCAATGCCGGCAAGGGCCAAACTGGCACTGGAAGCAGGCTGCGATATGGTGCTGGTCTGCAACGACCGCCCGGCAGCCAGCACCACCGTTGCGTCCTTAAGAGAATCCTCAAACCCGCTGTCCCTCGTACGCCTGGCACGCCTGCACGGAACCGGCCACGTAATGCGCGAGTCCTTACTAGCAAGCGACGAATGGCACGCGGCCACTGACCGGCTACATCACTGGCTGGACCGGCCCGAACTAAAGCTGGATGCGTAGTTTGAATTTGGTACAACGAATAACAACTCGCGGTTAATTCGGACTATGCGACCCTCCTGTAGGAGCCCGTCCCGACGGGCGATTACGACCCTGCCAGCAGTCCTACTGAAGTGCCAGTTCCACCGCCCATTCGCGGCTAAAGCCGCTCCTACAGTTGAGCGTAGGGGCTGGCAGAATGCTTCTAATGGCAGTGTGCTGTAGGAGCGGCTCTTGGTGGCATCGATTCATACATCGGTCTGGGTAATTCCTGACCAATCGCTGCACTGGCCACGAGGTGGTTCGTCTCACGTTTTGTGTCGCCTGTTTCCTGCCTCCGTTGTACCATCGCGCAGAGCCGTAATTACCGGAAGTGTCTGTATGATCGCATTCATACCGATTCACATTGACTGACAAACAGGCAGGATGAAGCCAGTGGTAAAAGAAGAAAAACAATACGCCATCATCGCGGGCAGCGGCCTGCAGGAACTGGCCGCCGAATCGGCAGAGCAGAAAGTCACGACAGAATTCGGTGATCCGTCCAGCCCGATCCGTGTGCTGCTCTATGGCGACCGATCAGTACTCTTTCTCGGACGACATGGTGATGACTTCCTGATACCACCACACAAAATCAATTACCGGGCAAATGTGAAGGCACTGCAGCAGCTAGGGGTCGACTGCATCATCGGCATGAATACGGTCGGCGTCATTACTGCGGATGCTCATCCGGGCGAGATCGCCTTGCCGGATCAGCTCACCGACTACACGCACGACAGGGAGCACAGCATTTACGATGGCACCAATGCGATCGTCAACGTAGAGTTCACTGAGCCATTTTCGGGGACTCTCCGCAAGGCCTTGCTGGCAGCTGCTGCAATTGCGAAGGTTGATGTTCGCGACGGCGGCGTTTATGCAGTGACGCAGGGACCGCGTCTCGAGACAGCTGCGGAAGTAGACAGGCTGGAACGCGATGGTGCCGACTTCGTTGGCATGACTCTGATGCCTGAAGCGTCGCTGGCGATGGAGTTGGGCATGCAATATGCGAGTCTGTCGCTCATCGTCAACTACGCGGCGGGGCGCAGCGAAAATGCGATACACGCAGAGGTCGATGCGAGTACGATGGCAGCCAAATCAAAGGCTGTAGCAGTCCTGGCAGCGCTATTTGATGCTGATGCCTGACATGGGGGAGTGTCCGGATACACGAAAAAATTGCAGGCATAAATTCTGCAACAGGTAAACGCTGACTCGGTGGAGCCTGTAC
>QNFK01000323.1 GCA_003645495.1 Gammaproteobacteria bacterium | reverse complement strand
GTTATCGACTACGCCATTCCTGATGATTAACCAGCAAGCATCGATCTGCCCCGTAATCTTGTGCTGTTCATCCGCCGTGTCGTGTTGGTCTTCATTGGCAGATTCTGGTGTAGCGACATCCTCGAGCCATTGGTTAGTGACGGCTACAGCCTGAGCCAGGTTCGTATAGCGCCAATCCTCATCTTTGGTGGTGGGAAAACCGCTGGCGGAGAAGTTGTTCAATGCCGCACTACGGACCGCAGACAACTCCCCGGGCGGCAATGCGTTTACTGCAGCTTCGAGCAAATCCTGGCGTATTGACGTTGCAATCATGCTGTTGCGGCCTCACGAACCCATTCGTAACCCTTCTCCTCGAGCTTCAATGCCAGCGATTTGTCGCCAGAGCGCACAATTTTTCCGGCAGACAGCACGTGGACGAAATCCGGTTCGACGTAATCGAGCAGGCGCTGGTAGTGGGTAACCAGAACGATTGCGCGCTCAGGATCTCGCAGCGCATTGATGCCTTTGGAAACTGCTTTCAATGCGTCGATATCGAGCCCGGAGTCAGTTTCATCGAGAATGGCCAGGCGCGGTTCAAGCATCGCCATTTGCAAAATTTCGTTGCGCTTTTTTTCACCGCCAGAGAAACCCTCGTTTACGCCACGTTTCAGAAAACTTGGGTCCATGTCGAGGATAGCCATTTTTTCGCGCGCCATTTTCAGGAATTCGAACGCATCGATTTCCTCCAGGCCCTGATGTTTGCGCTTTGCGTTCACTGCCGCTTTCAGGAGATAGGCATTGTTTACGCCGGGAATCTCAACCGGGTACTGGAAGCCGAGAAAAACGCCTTCACGCGCGCGTTCTTCCGGTTCGAGTGCCAGCAGATCCTTGCCCATGAACTCGACGCTGCCATCACTGACGACGTAACTCGCGTGCCCGGCGATTACTTGCGCAAGCGTGCTTTTACCGGAACCATTCGGTCCCATGATGGCATGTACTTCACCAGGATTTACTTCCAGGTCAAGCCCATTAAGAATTTTGGTATCGCCGATACCGGCGTGCAGGTTTTTGATTTTCAGCATGATTTCTTATCCGACCGCGCCTTCGAGGCTTACGTTGAGCAGTGCTTGTGCTTCAACCGCAAACTCCATCGGCAGTTCTTTGAATACTTCCTTACAGAATCCGTTCACGATCATATTGACTGCGTCCTCTTCCGAAATGCCGCGTTGCCGGCAGTAAAAAAGCTGGTTTTCAGAAATTTTGGAAGTGGTTGCTTCATGCTCCACTTTTGCCGTTGGATTTCTGACTTCCATGTAGGGGAACGTGTGTGCGCCGCATTCCTTGCCAATCAGCAGCGAGTCACATTGCGTGTGATTTCTGGCGCCGGTTGCCTGCGGCATGATCTTCACCAGTCCGCGGTACGCATTTTGCGCGCGACCGGCAGAAATTCCTTTCGATACGATCGTGCTGGAGGTGTTTTTGCCAATATGAATCATCTTGGTGCCGGTATCGGCCTGTTGCATATTGTTGGCAACCGCGACGGAATAAAATTCGCCGACAGAATTGTCACCCCGCAGTATGCAACTCGGGTACTTCCAGGTAATTGCGGAGCCAGTCTCAACCTGTGTCCAGGAGATTTTGGAATTTTCGCCGCGACAGTCACCACGTTTTGTGACGAAGTTATAAATTCCGCCTACACCGTTCTCATCTCCCGGATACCAGTTTTGCACGGTCGAATACTTGATCTCCGCGTCTTTCAGCGCGACCAGTTCGACCACCGCGGCATGTAGTTGGTTTTCATCGCGCATGGGTGCGGTGCAGCCCTCGAGATAGCTGACGTAACTGCCTTCGTCCGCAATGATCAGTGTTCGCTCGAACTGACCGGTGTTTGCGGCGTTGATGCGGAAATAGGTCGATAACTCCATTGGGCAGCGCACACCCTTGGGTATGTAGACAAATGAGCCGTCGCTGAAGACGGCGGAGTTCAATGCGGCGAAGAAATTGTCGCGAGTCGGGACGACAGAGCCCAGGTATTTTTTGATCAGCTCAGGGTGATTGACTACTGCTTCCGAAAACGGGCAGAAAATTACGCCTGCTTCGTGCAGTTTGTCCTTGAAGGTTGTAGCAACAGAGACGCTGTCAAACACGGCATCGACAGCGACTCCGGCCAGGCGAGCCCGCTCGTGCAAGGGGATACCGAGCTTCTCGTAGGTTTCCAGCAATTTGGGATCCACCTCGTCGAGGCTTTTCGGCCGGTCAGCATCAGATTTTGGCGCCGAGAAGTAGGATATCGACTGATAATCTATCGGCGTGTAATTCACATGCGCCCAGTTGGGCTCGCGCATGGTCAGCCAGTGCCGGTAAGCCTTAAGACGCCATTCAAGCAGAAATTCCGGTTCTTTCTTGCGCGCCGATATTGCCCGTATGACACCCTCGTCCAGGCCAGGTGGCAAGCTGTCGGTCTCGATATCCGTGACAAAGCCGTGCTCATAGCGGCGATTGACGAGAGACTCGATCTCAGTAGATTCGGTGGACATGTAATTAACTCTTGGTTTCGACGCTGATCGACAGGCCGGCAAATTTGAAATCTGGCACGGGGCTGCTGGACCGTAACAAGTCAGCCAGGCTTACATCATCGAGTGAGCGTCGAATGGCCACGTTGATGCGTTGCCAGGCGCCGCCAACACTGCAAACGGCCGCGAAATCGCAGTTGCTGTCAGCGGCACTACATTCCGTTATGGAGACAGGCCCCTCGAGCGCGTCAATGACGTCGGCAGCCCTTATATTGCGCGCATCACGGGATAGTTGGTAGCCGCCCTGGGCCCCACGCGTTGACGTAACCAGGCCCGCTTTTCCAAGTGATTTCAACAACTTGCTAACTGTCGGCAAGCCGATGCCGGTTGCCGTGGCGACTTCGCTGGCGCTGGCAAGCGTAGCTCCGCCGTGCGCCAGCTGGGCAAGGACAACGGTACCGTAATCTGTCAATCGGCTTATGCGTAACAAGGAATTTCACCGGCTGCGGTTTAAAGAGGACCATTTTAGTCCTATTTAAGTCGGGAGGCCAGAAATTGGGGCAAATAGTTGTCCTGATGAGTTGCTGTGGCCTGCAGATTACGTTGCACCAGCGACAGTCCGGCATTGAAATTTGCTATGCTACGCCGTCGCGAAACCCTCGCGAGGAAGTTGTAACCAGCGTCAAGGAACCTCTATAAACCGTCAATTTTTTGTGAGTGCAAGGAAGCGCCGCGCGGAGAACCGCAGTGTATATACGATACATGAGGATTCGAGCACGGCGCTGACGCCGCAATCGCGGAAAAGGGGCGGTTTATAGAGGTTCCTGTCAGCCGGCGGCTCAGCCTGACTGGCTTAATGAGTCCTATTCGGAGAAGAAAAGACATGAATTTGAATGAGTTGAATGCAGTTGCCAAGGCAATGGTGGCGAACGGGAAAGGAATTCTGGCTGCTGACGAGAGCACGCCGACGATCAAGAAACGCTTTGACTCCATAGACGCGGAATCGACCGAAGCGTCGCGTCGCCGTTAT
>QNFK01000322.1 GCA_003645495.1 Gammaproteobacteria bacterium | reverse complement strand
CGGCCCGGTTGCCACTTGTGCGAGCAGCTCCTGGAAGACTTGCTACCGCTGGTCAGAGGGCGCCTGGAGACCGAGATCGTGAATATTGATGATGATGCCGAATTGGGCAGCGAATACGGTACGCGTATCCCGGTGCTTGAATTTGCGGGACAATTTGTCTGCCAGTACACGCTCGACCATAGCGCTATCCGGGGAATTCTGGACAGCCTGTCAAAATGAGCGATTTCGCAGCAACGCTGGCGAATCCTGATATCACCTACAGGCCAACAACCTGAATCATAAAGCCGACGGAACGTATATACTTCGCCGCTGCAACGAATCACCAACGAAACCGCCCATGGAAAACATCCGCAATTTCTCCATCATTGCGCACATTGATCACGGAAAATCGACTCTCGCCGACCGTTTCATACAGCTGTGCGGCGGGCTGCAGGACCGCGAGATGTTGGAGCAGGTTCTGGACTCAATGGACATCGAGCGCGAGCGTGGCATCACGATCAAGGCGCAGAGCGTGTCGCTGAACTACACGGCGGCGGACGGTATCGACTACCAGTTGAATTTCATTGATACACCGGGTCATGTCGATTTTTCCTATGAGGTCTCCCGCTCACTCGCTGCCTGCGAGGGGGCGCTGCTGGTCGTTGACGCCGCGCAGGGCGTTGAGGCACAAAGTGTGGCCAATTGCATTACCGCAATCGACCTCGGCCTTGAAGTAATGCCGGTACTGAACAAGATCGATTTGCCTGCGGCAGAACCTGACAAGGTGAAGGCGGAAATCGAGGAGATCATCGGTATAGATGCATCGGATGCGCTCGGTGTTAGTGCAAAAACCGGAGCTGGCGTTCCTGAATTACTTGAACGCCTCATAAAAACGATACCTGCTCCGCAAGGAGATCCGGACGGTCCCTTGCAGGCATTGATAATTGATTCCTGGTTCGATAATTACGTTGGTGTCGTTTCCCTGGTGCGCATTGTGAATGGCTCTTTACCGAAAGGGGACAAAATCACTGTCTTTTCTACGGGGCGTTCATACGTCGCTGACAGGGTGGGTAGTTTCACGCCGAAAATGGAAGATCGGCAAGGTCTTGCGACAGGGGAGGTCGGCTACGTAATTGCCGGCATAAAAGATATTTATGGTGCGCCCGTCGGCGATACCCTCACATTAACCAATAACCCTTGTGAAGACCCGTTGCCTGGCTTCAAGCAGGTTCAGCCGAGAGTTTTTGCGGGGATGTTCCCGATCAGTTCGGATGACTACGAAAATTTCCGGGAAGCGTTACAAAAACTTCGCCTTAACGATGCTGCTCTGCATTTTGAGCCGGAGTCATCAGTCGCACTGGGATTCGGTTTTCGTTGTGGGTTTCTCGGCATGCTGCACATGGAAATTGTCCAGGAGCGCCTGGAACGCGAATACGGACTCGATCTGATTACCACCGCACCGACAGTGATCTTTGAAGTCGAGATGACCAATGGCGAGGTCATGTATGTAGATAATCCGTCGAAATTACCAGCGGTTACCGATATTGCAGAACTTCGCGAGCCAATAATAACGGCGAATATCCTGGTCCCTGATGCGCACGTTGGCGCGGTAATGAAACTTTGCATCGAGAAACGTGGTGTGCAGAAACACCTGCGCTACCTGGGTGGGCAGATATCGCTGGAATACGAGTTGCCACTGGCCGAGGTTGTGCTGGACTTCTTCGATCGCCTGAAGTCGGTGAGTCGTGGTTTCGCATCCTTCGATTATCATTTTGAACGCTTTCAGCCTGCCCCGCTGGTGCGTCTGGACACTCTCATTAATAAGGAGCGCGTTGACGCATTGTCGATTATTGTGCATCGTGACAAAGCCACGACACGCGGTCGCGACCTGGTTGAGAAAATGCGTAAATTGATTCCGCGACAAATGTTTGATGTTGCGATCCAGTCTGCGATTGGAGGACAGATAATCGCGCGTAGCAATGTAAAAGCACTGCGGAAGAATGTAACTGCGAAGTGTTACGGTGGAGATATCAGTCGCAAACGAAAGCTGCTCGAAAAGCAAAAAGCGGGCAAGAAACGCATGAAGCAAATCGGTTCCGTACAAATACCGCAGGAAGCCTTCATGGCAGTCCTGCGTGTTGATAAATGAGAGTAATAAATTGAGTGTAAACCTGGCATTAATTTTGACATTGTTATCCGCGGCAACTGGCGCAGTGGTGGCGTTCAACCGTTTCTATTATGAGAAGCGAAGTACGGCGGCCGACGGTGTGGGTGGTCGTATCCTGGATACGGTTATCGAGTATTCCCGTTCGTTCTTTCCCGTGCTGCTTTTTGTATTGATTATTCGCTCGTTCATTTTCGAGCCGTTTCGCATCCCGTCCGGTTCCATGATGCCCACGCTGCTGCAGGGTGATTATATTTTCGTCAAGAAATATACATATGGCCTGCGTTGGCCGGTCATTGAGAAGAAATTTCTCGAGATCAGCGAACCGCAGCGCGGTGACGTCGTGGTTTTTCGCTTGCCCTCGAATACCAGCATCAATTACATCAAACGAGTTGTCGGCTTGCCGGGCGACACCATCGTCTACGAGGATCACCAGGTCACCATCAATGGCCGCCTGATGCCGCTGGTAAAACATCCGGATACGAATCTGCAGGATTCCGGATTGATTTTTATTGAGCAACTCGATGACCGGGAGCATGAAATCCGTGTTGCCGATCTTAATATTCGCTCGCGAGAGGGGGTCTACGAGGTGGCTGAGGGACACTACTTCATGATGGGCGATAATCGTGACAATAGTCAGGACAGCCGCTACATAGGGGCGATTCCGGAGTCGCACCTGGTCGGCGAAGCGGTACGTATCTGGATGCACATGGATGGCCTGGAATGGCCCACCTGGAGCCGAATCGGGACAAAGATTCAATAATGAGGTGCAAGTCACTGATTTTGCCGTTAAAATCACCCAAAATTTAGCTTGGTAATGCATTTTCTGGCTTGATTGAGTAGTTCCTGGAGTGAAGCAGATGAACGGTTCCGGCAACGGTAGTGTTAATCCGGCACGACGTTTTTTTCAAAACACCCGCATAGGTGGACGATCGGTGCCGCGCGAAGATGGCATGACAGCCCTCGGCATCATTATTCTGGTCATATTTATCAGTTTGTTCGCGTTTGGCGGCCTGCGACTGACGCCAATTTATCTGAATTATATGAAGGTTGCGGGTGTCCTGGATGGGACATTCAAAGAGTTCGATAGCCAAAGCCCTTCACGGACGGCAATTCGCCGCTCGATCCAGCGCCGCTTTGACGTGGAAAGTGTTTCCATTATCACCGCCCGCGATATCAAGGTAACGGCGGACAGCGGCGGGTTCCTGGTCGAGGCGGTTTACGATCACACCGTGCCGTTCATTGGCAATATCTACTTTACCGTCAAATTTGACGAGCGGGTTTCGATTCGCAGATAGCCCCGCGTCGCTTCAGTTATCCATAATTTCAATTCTTCTGTCACAGAAACGTCCATCGGCGACTAAAACAAATATATAATCG
>QNFK01000321.1 GCA_003645495.1 Gammaproteobacteria bacterium | reverse complement strand
TGTGACGATCAATAAGGTGACCTCTGCAAACGTGTTGGCTTTGATTCCGGGCAGTGATCCTGAGTTAAGCGATGAAGTCGTAATCTACACGGCGCATCATGATCATCTCGGTATTGGTACACCGAATGAGGCGGGTGATGCCATATACAATGGCGCCTTTGATAATGCGTCCGGCGTGGCGCAGGTCATGGCGATGGCTAAAGCGCTCATGGCAATGCCTGTGGCACCGCGACGCTCAATCCTGGTCGCCCTGGTTGGTGCGGAAGAACAAGGGCTGCTCGGGTCGAAGTATTACGCTGAGAACCCGACGTATCGACCAGGCAAAATCGCGGCGAACCTGAATTACGATGGTGGCAACATCTGGGGCCACACGCATGATGTCACGTTCGTCGGTCTCGGCAAGTCTTCAGTGGACGATATTGTGACCGCCATCGCTGCCGAACAGGGCAGGGTGGTCAAGCCTGACCAGTTTGCGGATCGCGGGTATTTCTATCGCTCGGACCAGTTCAGTTTCGCAAAAATCGGTGTACCGGCGATGTACCTCGATGCTGGCACGGACTTTGTTGATCGACCACCGGAATGGGGCAGGCAACAGGTCGATCATTATACCGACGTTAACTACCACCAGCCCTCTGACGAATACGATGACAGCTGGAACTTCGATGGCATGATTGCGGATGCGTTGCTCGGTTTCTGGACCGGGCTGGCAATTGCCAACGCGGACGATATGCCGAGTTGGGTTGAGGGTGATGAGTTTGAAGCGGCGCGGCTTGAGGCGTTGGCTGAAGAAGAGTAGGGCGCGCGCCATTCATTATTGTGCGGGAGAGACTGCCGCGCAGGTCACCCTTATTCGCGGCGTCTTAGCGTTCGTACATCCCTATACACTGGGACATTTGTTCAACCATTGAGACAGCCGCTCCCACAGTTGGCCTCTTTCCCACAGATTGCGGCAATCTGTGGGAGCGGCTTTAGCCGCGAATGGCCCGCATCTGGCAATGCGGTCAAAACGCCCTGAATATCCCCCTAATGCGGCACCGGATCGTTGCCACTACCACCCTTGACGACATCATGTCCTTTGCCGAATTTCGGAATCAACATTGGCACTTTCTGCTGGTACTGCACATAGTCATCGCCGAGGAATTTGACCAGGTCACGTTCCTCGTAACGGATGGCGATGAGTATGTAAGTCGTCATGCCGACGGCGAACAACAAATGTCCGAGCGTCATTTTCGGGATGCCCCAGAATGCCATGATCCAGCCAACGTACAACGGGTGTCGCACAAACCGGTAAAAAAATGTCACCTTGAACTTCGAGTGCGTATAGACCTTCTTGCGCAAGTTAAGCCAAACCTGCCTGAGGCCGAACAGATCGAAATGATCGATAACGAACGTCGATAACAGCACCAGGCCGAAGCCACCGAAAAACACAGCCCACAGAATGTTCTGTGCCCATGCAGCTTCCGCTTCCCAGACAACGCCGGTCATTGGCCGCCACTGAAAAAACATCAGAATCAAAATGGCACTGGTAATCAGGACGTACGTGCTTCTTTCAATCGATTTGGGAACGATCTTTGTCCACTGATCCTTGAATCCAGGCCGGGCCATTACGGTATGTTGAATACCAAATAATGCGATCAGCGAAAAGTTGATCAGTAGTGCGGTTATCGTATTGGTGGCTTGCCCCACATCAATACTCATTGGCACCAGCAAGTTACTCAGAAAGCCGATTAAATACAAAAAAGTTAAAAAGAAGATGCCGTAGCTAGCGACACCATAAAGAAATGCAATTCCTCTGCCCATGTGCCCACCCCCCGATGGTTCCAGTCACGCGCTGTGTTGAATTGTCGGATTGGCGCACCAGGCAGCCAACCTGATATTAGTTTAGCAGAGGAGTTTACCGATCGCTCAAACAGAGACGCTGAGGCACGGTTAACTGCCCCTTAGCAACCGCCGATCGAAATAATTACCGTGTTTAACAACAATATAGGGTGACAACCTAGACTCAGGCTGCGCGGATATTGGCATTTAACCGGAACAGGTTGGTTGGGTCATAGGTTTTCTTGACCTCAAGCAACCGCGCAAAATTACCCTGGTAATTCGAATTGACGATGCTCTGCGCCTCGTCGGCTACCTCATTGGTGTAGTAGCCGCGAGTATGCGATTCCAGTTCTTTCCAGTAGCCTCTTATGTAATTTATGTGCGGCGTACGGTCAACGTTGGGTTCCCACGCACCTGATGCCAGCAGGTTATGACTCGAATAGCGATGCACAAACGCTGTTGCGTCGCTTGGCACTCTGCCGATCGCGCCACCCGATTGCTGGAACAAGGCAGTCGTGGTTCTTTCCGGATGTGGCTCAAAATTTTCGACCAGCGCCCTGACAAGATCATCGCTAATGCCGCTGGTGAATCCGGATTTCATATACTCACCGCCATTGCGCGGATCCGAGTTATCCCATGAGCTTTGCAAAGCAACATAGTCAATGCCCTTGATGGTATTGGCTAATGGCGTTCCCAGTTTCTTCAGTGGCTCCAGAACTTTGTCGGCCTTGTTGGCAGGGCCAGAGTAGGTGCAGTGCATGAAAATGACGCCGTCAGCATTCGCCGGTGGCGATACCATTATTAATTCAACGGACAGTTCGTCAGGCGCTGCTGCAGAGAATTCCGAGTAAAACTTCAGGACTTCGCTGGCTTTCGATATTGGAAAGATGATATCTCCGCCAATGACTTCCCTTTGCATTGGATGCAAATTAAATTCGAAGGAGGTTACAACGCCGAAATTTCCGCCACCGCCGCGAACGGCCCAATACAGATCAGGATGTTCTTCGGCACTTGCATGTCGCAATCCCCCATCAGCTGAGACTATGTCGACTGCTTTCAGGTTATCGAGCGCCAGCCCGTAGCGCCTTGCAAGCCGCCCGAAACCACCGCCGAGCGTTAGCCCACCAACGCCGGTGTGGGATACCGTACCAGCAGTCGTAACCAGCCCGTGCGCCATCGATTCGTGATCAAGATCGCCAAGCAAACTACCGCCGGCGATGTAAGCGGTCCGTGTTGCCGGATCGACGCGCGCATTGCGAAAGTGCGACAGGTCAATCTGCATGCCGCCATTGCAGGTCGATTTGCCGGAAAAACTGTGGCCGCCGCATTTGACAGCCAGCAGCAGGTCACGCTCGCGAGCGAATGTAACGGCACTTTGAATGTCGGCGACACCGCTCGGCTGCACTATGAGCGCAGGATGTTTGTCGATCGACTTGTTGAGGACTCGTCGTGCTTTGTCGTAACCCTCGCTACCAGTCAGTAACAAATGTCCACGAAGACTGTCACTCAGTTCCTGAAGTGCAGCTTTCTCGAGCGTTACCTCGGCGCCATTCCCGGTAACCGCATTAACATCGGTAGTGACTTGCAATAGAGCCTGCAGAACCGAGGCTGCCGCCTGGCTGGTGGATAATGATGCAGCCACTGCTGCGGCAATTGAGCTCTGAAAAAATCGGCGACGATTCATTTTATTCCCCCCGGAATGTAC
>QNFK01000320.1 GCA_003645495.1 Gammaproteobacteria bacterium | reverse complement strand
GAACTGGCGTCGGTGTCATACAGAATGAGCTGGGTATCGGTTTCAAGGCCCAGCGCGGACGTTGTTATTTTGTAGACGCCTCCCTGCACGGCGTCAAATTGCAACCAGTCGGAATTGTCGAAGCAGAAATTGTGAACCTGTAGCACACCAACCGTAATTACTGTCGCAGAGCCACTGTCGTCATCCGCCTCGAATGCGTCATCAATACACTCGGGCGCGGTTACCGTAACCTGGTAGGCAGATAGAACTCTGACGTTGTCGTCCTCGTTTGATTCCGGCACGACAACGTAGGTAGGAAATTGATACTCTCGAGTATCTGAAGATTGAGGGAACGTATACCAGTCGAATTCATCGATATAATCCACTATCGCCCCGGCGTAGTATGTGCCTGCAGGAATATTGCCTTTGACCGCCAATTGATGGTCGAATTGATAGTTCTCTCCCGGCGCCAGCGATTCAAAGCCGAAAGCTCGATCGCCGGCCGCAGAGAAGGTGCCTATCAAAATGGACGTGTCGCCGATAAAGATATCGTCTACCGTAACAATATCGTCCGTGGACAAAAAATAGCCAACGTCGATATGAACATCAGTTGTTCCAACATTGTTTCCCGTAAACGTGTCGGTACCTATGTTCTGTATGGTCGCGGAAATTGTCTCAAGAGAACCTGGCGTCACCTCGCGATCGATCGCGAAAGAAGAGACAACAAGGTTGATATTTCGACTAACCGTAATCGGACTAACCGTAATCGGTGTGATAACCACGACTTGATTCTCACTGCCGATCACTCCAAAGCTTGCACTTACGTTATAGTGTCCCGATTCAAGAAAAGTGTGTGATACGGATCTGTCGCCAACAGACTCTAACGTTTCTCCGTCATCAAAATCCCATATTGCTGCCTGATTTAATACACCTGGTCCGCCTACATCGAATGTGACATCTAACGGCGTAATTCCCTCGGTTATGCTCGGAGTTACCGTGACACCAATTGACCGACCACCATTACCATCACCGTCGCTACTACTGCATCCGCCGACAAATACGAAAAGGTGGGCCATGCAAATTAAGCAACCAATCTTCAAATTCGATCTGTGAGAGGACATATTAGCCTACCGGTCTGTCGTTAGTTTGTTCGCCGATCGTTGATTGTCGATCAAATGTAGACAGCCTCAATAGGAGAATCTTGCGGAATATGCGGATTATCAAGTGGTGTTGTTGGTCCTTCCGGCGCCCCAACACAATATGTCAAGTCTGCCCACTTTTGGGTCCGCTAGCCCAGGATCATTGGGATCAGGTTGAAAGACTGGTGGCCTTGATTGCCGTATTGCTATGAGCGCGACGCTTGGTGTCCGTAGGCCCCTAGACTTACACCCGCGTGTCCCGTTTGGGTCAGTATCCGGCATCCAAATCCTGCCGATCGTATACGCGTCAACGGCTGCTTTTGGCCGAAAGCGGCCACTCAAAAACGTCAAAATTCTCCTCTCTGAACGGCTGCTTTCGGGAAAAGCGGACATTACGCTACGGTTTCCGTAGCAGGGTAATTTCCATCTGTCGATATATCGATTCAACAAGAGATTGGCTAACAATTTCATAGGCAATAGCTGCTTGAAGCTTAAGCGACAGCTGCCTGTTCGCTGCCCGGAAGCTGCCCGGAAGCCAAAACGGTAGTTTTTCTGAGATTAGAGAAATTTAGAAAACGGCGTAGACCGTTGGAATTAATGGTGCCGGGAGGGGGAATCGAACCCCCACTTCCGTAAAGAAACCGGATTTTGAATCCGGCGCGTCTACCAGTTCCGCCATCCCGGCAACCTTGTCATTCCGGCCTGGAGACTTACTCTGACCGAACGGCCGCTAGTATATGCGCGGCACTGCGGGGCCGCCACACTATAATGTAATAATTCTGCGACCCTTTCCGGGCAAAGCGCATCTTAAGATACGAGACATGAGCAAGTTTGCAGACATCGAGATCGATCCGGCAATTGTGAGGCGGGCGTCCAAAGGCGACGCGAAGGCGCACGAGATTATCTACCGTGCCTATTCCGCCCCTGTGTACTCCGTTTGCCTGCGATTTACGCGAGTGCCAGCGACAGCCGAGGATTTGCTACAGGAGACCTTCATACAGGTTATTCGCAGCATAGGCGGGTTTCGCGGTGAAGCGCCACTGGGCATATGGATTCGCCGCATTGCCATTTCCAAGGCACTCATGTTTCTGCGTTCGGCCTGGCACAGCAGAGGTCAGAGCCTTGACGATGACTGGGAAGATGCGGCGCCTGCGGGTACGCACGAGCATGGCAATCCCGGCCAGCCGGACCAGGCAATGGATCTGGATGCGGCGCTGGGTAATTTACCGCCGGTTAGCCGGGCGGTCGTTTGGTTACACGATGTCGAGGGTTTTACGCATAAGGAGATTGCCGGTTTGATGGGCAAGACTGAGAGTTTTTCAAAGTCTCAATTGTCGCGAGCGTACCAGCGATTGCGGCCAATGCTTGGCGCACAGCTTGAACAGGAAAATTCGGCCACAGCGTTACAGGGTTCGGTGCTGGGCAGTTGCTGAGACGGGAATACGAGTGAAAAGACGATGACTGAAAATGATGAGCAACAGGACGAGAAGATGAATTGCGGACTAAGCGTTGCTGAACGCGAAATTTTGCAGGTGTCGCTGGGCGGACTTGAGGACACGATGCCGCCACGTGCAGTGTGGCAGCGCATCGAGGAACAGGCACGTGCCGAGGGCTTGTTTAAGCCCAGGTCGACTGAGCGCAAGACCTGGTTCCTGGGCGTCGGCATGGCTGCGGCTGTTGTGCTGGCCGTGCTCAATATTCCTGTCACCCAAGTGGTTGACGAAGGTGAGCAAAGCTTTCCTACCGTTCCGTCGAACGAAGTATTGGCAGGCAACTCTGGCGGGCAGGGACTGAACGCGTTGATGGTACAGTCACAACAAATCGAGCGGAGTTTGCGGGCATTACCGGGTCAGCCGAGTCTTGTGCGGGCCAGTACGGCAGCGACAATCTCTGATCTCGAGGACCACATTGCCGCGATTGACTACCTGCTGAATCACCCGGACGCACAGCTGAATCCTGAGCAGGTAGAGATTTACTGGCGGGAAAGGGTCCGGCTGATGAATTCGCTTTTGAGTTTGCGTACAGCGCAAGCACAGCGAATGTCGTTTTGATTTTATTTAATTTTATATTTTTTAGGGTTTTGCCGAAAGCGTGTGACGCTGATAAAGCAAGGCCAGGAGTAGTTACATGAGAACCTGCAGGAATCTAATTTCGGTGACGTTGTTGGCGCTCTTTTGCGTACCAGCGTTGGCGCAAGACGAGCCTGATGAGCTGGACAGCTCAAGGCGTGCGGCAGAAGAGCGGCTAATGCAGCAGGAACGTGAATTTGAGGCAGCTCATGAAAGAATGCGCGCCATGGAAGGTCGGTCTGTTGAGGTCGAGGTACGCATGCGCGAGGCAGAACATGCTCTGGAACTCGCGGCGCGTGAAGTTGCGGAGCTCTCAATGCGCCAGTTGCCGCGGACTGCG
>QNFK01000319.1 GCA_003645495.1 Gammaproteobacteria bacterium | reverse complement strand
TACAGGGTGGTTCTTGCTGGCGTCATCTTTGCGCTCCGAAAATACTGTTAATTCAAAGAGTTACATATTCGATAGGGTTATATGCCGGCGCCTGGATGGGTCGCCGGGGCGTCAAGACTACGGCAATCCTGCGCTGCTGACGACCCGAATTTTTGCCCGCATTCGATTGCATGATTAACAGGTGACAATGCCGGTCGCCATCGGTAGCCTATGCGGCCCCCAAAAGTAAGCAAGCATCATCAGAGGAAGAAGAATGTATCGTTTTATTATCGCGATTCTCATAATCGCTATACCCGCAATTTCAGACGCGCAGATGAACAGGGCCCAAACGTGGGAATGGTCAATCGCTGCGCTTTACCAGGACTCGAAGAACATGGGCAGCGACCAGGGTTCGTCGCTGCGAGTTGATGGTGCCGGAGGTCTTGGATTCAATATCAGTTACAACTTCACCAATAAATTCATGGTTGGCGTAGACCTGGATTGGTTACGACCGGATTATCGTGCTGAACTCGTCAATGATGAGGTTTTTCCAATCGAAACGACAGTCATCGATCACGAATTTTCGCAATTTAATGGACGCATCAAGGGTACCTTCAACTTCTCCGAAGGTCCCTTTACACCGTTTGTGGAAGGTGGCTTTGGCTGGAGCTATTTCGATTCAAATGTAGCTGATGGACCGCCAATTACAGGTTGCTGGTGGCACCCGTACTGGGGCTACATCTGTGAGAATTTCTACAGCACGTTCACTGAGACGTCCTTTTCCTATGGCGCAGGGCTTGGACTTCGCTACCAGATGCGTGGTGGCACCTTTATAAAGGGTAGTTACAACGTATGGGATCTGGATAGCCTCGGCAGTGCCAGTGACTCCACACTGACAGGCATCAAGCTTGAATTTGGCTGGAGTTTCTAGCGGATATCGCGTACGCAGCAGTTACACCCGAGGGCCAGCATTATCGCTGGCCCTTTTTTGTATACCGTTACCGTTTGGTATAGTGCCCACCATAAGTAGTAGAGTTGCACGACAAAAATCTAACCTGGGCGGAAAACCGGCTGGATATGCCGGTCGATTGCCATCGATGCAAGGAAGATCCTGAATGTCCTTAATGAGAATAAGCCGAGTTTTTGTACTGGTATTGCTTGCCACTGGCGCCACGGCGCTTGCTGAAGTCGATCGCGACAGCTTTCCGGACAATTTACGTGCTATGGAGTGGCGCGAAGTGGGTCCGTATCGCGGCGGCCGGTCTGCTGCAGTGGCAGGAATTCCCGCAGACAGAGAGACTTATTATTTCGGATCCACCGGTGGCGGCGTCTGGAAAACGCAAAATGGTGGCCAGTCCTGGGGCAACGTTTCTGACGGGTATTTTGGCGGCTCAATAGGTGCCGTGGCGGTATCCGAATGGGATCCAAACGTTGTCTATGTAGGCGGCGGTGAGAAAACGGTTCGTGGCAATGTATCGCCGGGCGATGGCATGTGGAAATCGACGGATGCCGGAGATACCTGGGCGAGAATCGGGCTTGAGGATTCGCAACACATCTCGCGCATACGCATTCATCCAAAGGACCCGGATATTGTTTATGCGGCAGTAATGGGTCACCTGTTTGGCGCTAACGAGGAACGCGGTGTTTATCGGTCGAAGGATGGCGGCGCAAGCTGGCAGCGTGTGCTTTTTGTTGGCGATGAGGTTGGTGCAGTCGATCTTGCGATGGATCCAAGCAATGCCAGGATTCTCTATGCGAGCTTCTGGCGAGTGCTGCGTACGCCGTTTGGCCTGGAAAGCGGTGGCGAGGGCTCCGGCTTGTGGAAAAGTGTCGATGGCGGCGATTCGTGGATCGAACTGACCGGCAACGAGGGCATGCCGGCAGGACCGATCGGTATTAGTGGTATCGCAGTTTCACCAAGCAACAACAAGAACGTTTACGCGATTATTGAGGCGGAGAACGGCGGTGTCTTTCGCTCGGCGGATGGCGGCAAGACCTGGAACCGGACCAACGAGGAACGTAACCTCAGACAACGTGCCTGGTATTACAGCAGGATATACGCAGACCCGGCGGACGAGGAGTCTGTTTACGTATTGAATGTACGTTTCCATCATTCGAAAGATGGTGGCAAGACGTTTTCGGAAATCGATACGCCGCACGGAGACAATCACGATCTGTGGATCGATCCTGGTGATTCTTTACGCATGATCCAGTCAAACGACGGCGGCGCCAACGTATCCTACGATCGCGGCGCAACCTGGTCGGCACAAGACAATCAGCCTACGGCACAGTTCTATCGCGTCTCTACAGATAACGACTTTCCATATCGTTTGTTAGGTGGCCAGCAGGATAACTCGTCCGTTCGCATTCGTTCACGTTCTGCATTGGGAAGTTCGATCGGTGTTCGCGACTGGGAGCCAACGGCTGGTGGTGAAAGCGGCCACATCGTTGCCAAACCCGATAATCCGGATATTGTGATTGGTGGTTCCTACGGTGGCTACCTGCGAATGGTTGACCACAGCAGTGGGCGAGTGCGCGCCATTGATGTATGGCCGGACAACCCGATGGGCTGGGGCGCTGCAGAGTTGAAGAACCGTTTTCAATGGAATTTTCCCATTGCGTTTTCTGTGCACGATGCGAATGTTCTGTACGCAGCGGCAAACGTCCTGTTCCGCAGCCTGGATATGGGGCAAACGTGGGAGCAAATCAGTCCCGACCTGACTCGCGATGACAAGAGCAGGATGGGGGCATCGGGCGGACCGATAACCAAAGACAACACCAGTGTTGAGTATTACGGCACCATATTCGCGTTAGCCGAGTCACACCATGAAACGGATGTGATCTGGGCGGGCAGTGACGATGGACGCGTGCACCTGACACGAAATGGCGGCACGACCTGGAATGATGTCACGCCATCCGGTCTCCCGGAGTGGGCGCAGATAAACAGCATAGAGATTCATCCGTTTGAACCAGGCGGCGCCTATCTTGCTGCTACCCGTTACAAATCAGATGATTTTCGGCCTTACCTGTACCGAACCAGTGATTGGGGAATAACCTGGAAGAAAATTACCAGTGGAATCCCGAAAGACGAATTCACACGAGCGTTGCGCACCGCTCCCGATCGGGAAGGTTTGCTGTTTGCGGGTACAGAGCGCGGCATCTATTACTCCAGCGATGATGGCGATAACTGGAAAACGCTGCAACTGAATTTGCCGGTCGTACCCATTACTGATCTTGCGATCAAGGAACAGGACCTTATCGCCGCGACCCAGGGACGTGGCTACTGGATACTGGATGACCTGAGCGTACTGGAACAGACAAGCGCGGCGATAGAAGACAGAGCTGCACATTTATACACGCCGCGACCGACTTACCGATTGACGGCAGGTAGCCGTAATGACGAGCCACAAAATGCGGGGATGAACCCCCATGTCGGTGTTGTATTTCACTACGCATTGGCGAGTGAACCGGCCGAGGACGCAGAAATTTCCTTACAGGTATTTGAAGCCAGGGGCGGCGATCCGATCTGGACCTGGACCAGGAAACCGCGAC
>QNFK01000318.1 GCA_003645495.1 Gammaproteobacteria bacterium | reverse complement strand
TCGGCATCGGGCTCACCTGCCGCCTGTAGCTGTGCCAGGATCTCGGCCGCGGCGCCGAGGGTCACATCCCAACGCTTATCGGGGTCGATGAATACATGGATGAAGCTAATCGTATCGAGACCCCGGTAGGATTCCGTATTTTCCGCAAAAAATTGTTCAAGCTCACCCGCTTGAGGCTGTTGCATCTGCGAAAGATCGCTGGTCAGAAACTCAAGTTTTTGCGCCATGCGGCGCCGGGTTATGGGGTCGTCCTCGTTCAGACCCATGGCCACGGCCTGGCGGTAAAGAACATCTTCACGAATATATGCCTGGATAAGGCCATCAATTTCCGCGCGCGTGGGCAAACGATTCCAGCGTTTTTCCCATTGGCTGATCATCGCATTAATGCGATTTGAATCCACGCGGATGGTGGTATCACGAAAATCTTCCTGCGCTTCTCCGAACAATGCATAGGCACCGTAAATGCACGCACCGATAACCAAAAACTGTACAAGCGGCTCTTTCAAAAGCCGGGATAATTTGTTACTCAAAAGCATTTCCTTCGATCTAGAAGATCTGAATAATTTATTAACGCGGGGGGCGAATCCTAACAGAAAAGGGAGCTTTTGTGCGCGTGCTTTTTTTGAATCTGTTGCGGGGACAGTACTGATAAATTAACTGGTTAATATCAGAAATACCATCGAAAACCAGGGATTCAAAGTATTGGCCCGAGCATGGCGATGGTGTTGTTCCAGAGCCGACGAACCACTGACCATTGCTCCACCATTTCGATAGTGACAGGGTGAGAACTGGCCAGGTAGATTTCCTGGCGTCGACGCATCTCGTCGGTCAGTTTTGGATCGTAAAACAGGATATTGTTCTCGTAGTTCAACTCGAAGCTGCGGCGATCCATATTGGCCGAACCCATCAAAGTCATTTCACCGTCGATGGTTATAGATTTCGTATGCAGCAGGCCGCCCACGTACTCGTGGATCCTGACCCCGGCTTCTAGCAGCTCGCGATAGTAACTGTGGCTTGCCGCGGCAACCTGGATCGAGTCATTTCGAGCCGGGAACACGATCGTGGTTGTTACCCCGCGGCGAGCGGCAGCGCAAAGTGCATCCTGCATGGATTCGTTGGGCACGTAGTAGGGTGTTGTAATAATCAGGCTGTGGCGGGCGGCATGCATCAGCGCTGCAAAGGTCTCGGGCATCGCTGAATTACGAATGGTCGGACCCGTGGCGATAACCTGGGCGGGGAAGCCTTTGACGGATGCATAAATCGGGGCTTCCAGCAGGCTGCGGATATCCTCGTCGACCTGTGCCATCCAGTCGCCTACGAAAATGTGCTGGTTCTGGCGCGCTATCGGCCCCTCGAAACGTATCAGGGCGTCTACCCAGGGGGCGAACTTCGGTTTAAGGCGAAACTCGGGATCGGCGCAGTTCTGACTTCCACAGTAGGTAATGCGGTCGTCGATGACGACGATCTTGCGGTGGTTGCGAAGATCGATGCGTCCAATCAGGGAACCCAGCAGCAGGTTTCTAATTGGCAGTGCGACCGCCACCTGGACACCGGCCGCGCGCATATCTCGCCAGTGTTTCGAGCCGATCATGACGCGCGAGCCGAGCCCGTCGGCCATCGCCCGGCAGGCGACGCCGCGGGACGCAGCGCGTTTGAGCGCCTCGACCACCTTGACACCATTGTTGTCTCCTAGCCAGATGTAGAAAATCAAATGAATGTGGTCAATGGCCGCATCCATGTCGGCCACTATATTATCGATGCCGGCATTGGAATCGGCCATCAGCCGGCCCGTGTTACCACCGACGGCCGCGAAGCCATTGATTGTCTTGCCTAAATGGAACAGTGGTGCGCAACGGCCCGGAAATTCCGCTTTAAGGAAAGCTTCGTTCTCGACCAGGGGGGAGGCCATGGGAGGCAAGTTCGCTAGCACCTTCTGCTCCCGGGCTACCCGTTTTTTACCGATATTGGTCTCCCCCAGGAGAATGTAGGCGAGAATACCAACAATGGGTAATCCCACAATCAGCATGACCCAGGCGAGCCGCGATGCCGGTTCCCGATGGGGGCGCAGAATTGCGCGCATGATCATCGACAACCAGATCAATCCCAGGCCGATATAAATCGGGGTCTCCCACAAAGGGTTATCCATTCTTCTGCTACCACCATTTCACGATTGTTACTTGCCTGCGCCGACCAGCGCATCACGCCCAGGCAACCAGAGACGCGACTATACATTGAAACAGGTAAAACAGAAGACCGGGGTAAAAGCCTGGTATTAGGAAACAGGAAAATTGAGCCCTGAATTGTTAGGCAAATTCCTTGCAGGCATGTTCGATCGCATGTGCAAATGATCGTGCCAGGCTACGTGCGACGAACAGGTCGTAACTTGGGGTATCGTCGATCTGGACTACCAGTACCGACATGTGTGCAACCGGGGTGAGGGCACAGTTACCCGTTTTGAAAGCGCCAGGGTGCAGGTCGATGGCGCAGTTCTTTGCCATTACCGTGCGGGCATGGCTGCCACTCAGGCGTAATCCACAGCGACCGTGACTTTGATCGACTACGGCAGCGAGTTCGCCAACTGCTTTTTTCAGAGTCTCTAACAACTCGCCCGGTTTGCGACCAGATTCTTCATCGCTGGTGATGACCATCCAGCTATTGGGCCCGTTCCATACCAGTTGCGTATGATTATCGAAACCGCAGGTTCCGGGTGTAGTCGGACAGTCGATACCGAGCGCCTTACTGATTGCGGCTGCAGCAGTTTCGTATTGGCCAGCGTAGGCCAGCAGCTGTATCGCGGTCAGGTTTTTACGCTCCTGTAAGCGTAAATTTGGGTAGTCGACGATATATTCACCATCGACCGGTAACAACGCTGAAACGCGAACAGGCATTTCCTTGGGCTTCGATTTAGGCACGGACGAGTTCCCCCTTCGGGTCTATAAATACGGGGTGACAAACTTCGACGCGCAGCGTTTCATCGTCGAGCGGGAATACCGCGTCGATTTGCTCGCCGTGCCTTGAAGCGCCATCTTTTAGCAATCCGAGTGCAATACCACACTTGAGCGATGGACTGTATGTGGTGGCCGAAACATGCCCCTGTGATTGGCTCACGCTATCCAGTTTTACCTTGTCGTCAACCAGGTGGGCACCGATACGCAGGTTTCGCCCGGGTTCCAGTGATTTAAGTCCAACTACCTGCAAGCGGCCCTCGGCGAGCATCGCCGGACGTTGCGAAAGCTGCTTGCCGATAAAATGCTTTTCGCGGTTGGCCATGCCGTCGAGCCCAAGATCGAGGGCGGTCGGGCGACCGTCGAGTTCGGAACCGGCAACGTGAACCTTTTCGATACGCATGGTGCCGCGCGGTTCGGTGCCGTAGGGGGTGACACCTCGTTCCTTGCCGGCTTCCAGTAATTCAAGCCAGGCCGGTTCGCCAGAGGCAGCCGGAACATTGACCTCGTAGGCCAGCTCACCCGAGAAGCTGATGCGAAACCGGCGCGCGGGAATATTATTCATATTGCATTCGCCCACCGCCATAAACGGAAAGGCCTTGTT
>QNFK01000317.1 GCA_003645495.1 Gammaproteobacteria bacterium | reverse complement strand
TGGACTGTTTACGGCATCAACAGCAATCAACTGGCCATCACGAAGATACAGGCACGCAAAGGAACGGGTCAGCGGATCGCCGCGCATAACAACCTCGTCATAGCCTTGTGAGAGGCCGACAATCTGCAGTTTCAGATCGTACTGGTCTGACCAGAACCACGGTACCTGCGCGTAACACGAATTTTCGCCGCAAATATTGCTCGCTGCTGTCTTGGCCTGCTCGAGTGCATTGTGTACCGATTCCAGGCGTAAACTTTTACCGAGCACATCGTTCGGATGAAACGTGCAATCGCCAACTGCAAATATATTGGGGTCGCTGGTGCGGCAGTGATCGTCCACGACGATTCCGTTTTCTGTCGCCAGTCCCGCAGCGTCGGCCAACTCAATATTTGGCACTATACCAACGCCGATGACGACCAGGTCCGCCGGCAGTTTCTCGCCATTATCGAGCAAGACGTACTCCAATTTTCCAGTGCCGGAAAAGCCGTTCGTGCCTGTCGACAACTTTAGTGTTACGCCATGCGCCACGTGTTCCTGTTGATAAAATTCAGATAATTGCGGCGACACGACCCGGCTCATCACCCGGTCCTCCATCTCAACGACGGTGACCTCAAGCCCAAGTTGTGCCGCTACCGCCGCAACTTCAAGTCCTATGTAGCCCGCGCCGACAATAACCAGGCGTCGTCCTTCCTGGATTTCGCTCTGTATTTTCAATACGTCATCGATGCCACGTAAATAATGTATCCCGGCAAGTTCTGCGCCGGGTAAGGGCAACGTCCGTGGTCGGCCGCCAAGTGCCAGCACCAGCTTGTTGTAGGTGAAAACCTCACCGTCAACTGATGTGACAGAGCAATTATCGCGATCAATTTCTGTGATTCGCGTTCCGAGGCGAACCTCAATATCAGGGTCGTCGTAAAAACTCTCCGGCTTGAAGTAAAGTCGTTCAGCAGACAACTCTCCGGCGAGAAACTTTTTCGAGAGAGGTGGGCGTTGATAGGGTAGCCACGGTTCCTCGCCTATCAATACAATTCGACCGGCAAATTTCTTCTGCCGCAGCGATGCGACGACCTGGCCGGCTGCATGCCCGGCTCCCGCAATAACAACAGTCTCAGTCACAATTCTTTTCGCCCCGTCATTCCTGGCTACATCGCGCTGATGCCACCATCGACCCGGATCTCAGTTCCGGTTACGAATTTGGATTCGTCGGATGCCAGGTACAGTACTGCGTATGCAACGTCGTCTGGTTGCCCGATATGCCCAATAGGAATCTGCCGGCCCAGTTTTTCGAGTGCTGCCGCGCGGTCATTGTTGCCGGCCATGCCATCGAGAATAGGTGTATCGATAAATACCGGATGTATTGAATTGCTGCGAATTTTGTTGCGGGCACGTGCACAATGCAGCGCGACTGATTTGCTCAAATGGCGCACTGCAGCTTTTGCCGAATTATAGGCGGCGAGATTGTGTCCGGCGATGATTCCGGAAATTGACGATATATTGACGATCGAGCCGCCACCACTTTCGCTCATCAGGGGAATCGAATATTTGCAGCCAAGGAACACGCTGTCGAGATCAACGGCATGTACCTGCTGCCATTTTTCAAAGGTTTCATCCTCGACGCTGGCAACTGATCCTATACCGGCATTGTTGACCAGGATATTCAGTCCACCGAATTGCTGCTTGATGTCGTCAAGAACTCGCTGCCAGGATTTCTCGTCCGCCACATCCTGCTCGAATGCTATCGCGGCGCCGGCAATTTCAGCGTTGATGGCCTCTGCCTGCTCCTGAGCACCCGCAAGGTTTATGTCAGTCAACGCTACTTTGGCGCCCTCGCGAGCCAGCATGATTGCGGTTGCTGCGCCCAGTCCCTGTGCCGCGCCGGTGACCAGCGCAATTTTGCCATCTACTCTTCCCATCCGATTCATTCTACGTGTTGCGTCAGATTGATGACAGGGTCGTTTCAGCGCCGGTGTATTGGACTATGAACTTCGTAACAAAATTGACTCTTATGTTTTTTGCAGGTGTCCGTTATTCTTGCTCATCGACTGATCCCAAGAGACGAATATGAAGACACACGCAATAAGAATGCATGAATATGGCGGTCCGGAAGTATTGCAGTATGAGGAGATCGAGCTTGCCGACCCGGCTCCGGGCGAGGCCCGCGTGCGGCATACTGCTATCGGACTGAATTTTATTGATACCTATCATCGCACCGGCCTGTATCCAATGGATCTGCCTACCGGTTTGGGCAGCGAAGCTGCTGGCATTGTCGATGCAGTCGGAAAGGGCGTTACTGAAGTAAGTGTTGGTGATCGCGTGGTCTACACGGGCCGGCCTGCAGAATCATACTCGCAGAGCAGGAATTTCCCGGCCTGGCAGCTTGTGCCGATACCGGATGATGTTACAGACGAACAGGCGGCCGCAGTTCTTCTCAAAGGACTGACCGCCTGGTACCTGATTCGTCGCAGCTACCCGATACAGCCCGGTGATCCGGTGTTGTTATATGCGGCAGCAGGGGGTGTTGGCTCGCTGGCCAGTCAGTGGGCGAAGCACCTGGGGGCAACGGTAATTGGTGTCGTCAGTACGGATGAAAAAGCAGCATTGGCACGCTCGCAGGGTTGCGATCACATTATTATGGCCGATGACGAGGACGTTGCGGGCGAAGTACGAGCCCTGACCGGCGGTGAGGGCGTCGCAGCAGTTTACGATTCGATCGGTCGTGACACTTTTATCTCGTCACTCGATTCGTTGCGACCACACGGTGTAATGGTAACGTTCGGCAATGCGTCCGGCCCGGTCGACGCATTCGCCCCGGTTGAGCTTGCGAAGAGACATTCACTGTATGTTACTCGTCCGATTCTGTTCGACTTTATTGCCGATCGCGATAGTTTGCTGGCAGCGGCAGCTGAGCTTTTTGCTGTCGTTGGCCAGGGGATCGTCAGGATTAACGTCAATCAACGCTATCCGCTGGAGGATGCCGCAAAGGCGCATACGGACATTGAGGCGAGGAAAACGACCGGATCGACAGTTTTGATTCCCTGAACCTTTTTCAACAAGCTGCTAATCAGGGCGTAACAGGTACCAGCGGCCAGAGCATCGGCAATAGCACCATCACAGTAATAAAGACGATTATTGTCAGCGGCACGCCGACCTTAATGTAATCAATAAAGCGATAGCCGCCCGGGCCCATGACCAGGATGTTCGCCGGGTGCGAAATCGGGCTGGTGAAGCTTGCCGATGCCGCCATGGCGATCGCCATCATCGCCGTCTCGGGTTGCAGGCCCATATCAGCCATGGCGGACAACACGATCGGTGACATCAGGACAACGAGTGCCGCGGTCGGGATGATCATAGTGGCCATTGCTGTGAGGACATACAGCCCCATAATCACCGGCCACGGACCCGCATCACCCAGCAGGTCCATGACCTGATCCGCCAGGAACGACGCGGCACCGGTATCCTGCATCGCGGTACCCAGCGGCAGCATGCCTGCAATGAGAAATATCGCACGCCAGTCAATAGCGCGATAAGCATGCTCCATGGTCAGACAACCGGTCAGTACCATG
>QNFK01000316.1 GCA_003645495.1 Gammaproteobacteria bacterium | reverse complement strand
ACCGGCATCGGGAACTGGGTGACATTGCCGCCCTCGAGTTTGGAAATCTTGCTCGTACCCTGCTTGTCGACCTCGTCGATACGAATAATTGAATGCATCGGCAAATAGGTTCTTTTCACGCCCGTAAACTCAGTCTTGATCTTTTCTTCAGACGGATCGACCACGACGGATGATCGCTCGCCAAAAACCAGCTCTTCGACCTCCACGAATCCAAACAGTGTCCCCTGACCTACCGATCGGGCATAAACCTCGTAAACCTGCCCCTGGTTCATGAAGACGACTTTATAGAGCGTTTTGCTGGACATATTGATACACGCTGCCTGGTGGAAAAGGCGGCTAGTTTACCCAAATTGTTTCATTGAAACTTCCTGTAATTTTTCACTGCGGAATCTCCCATATATGGTCTGATTATCTCGTGTATAGGAAATAATCTCGCCGATGTCAAATTGATTTATGTGAACTACTCGGCAGCCAAAATGCACCGTAAAACGGCAATATTTGTCGGTACAACCGGGACTTAGCAAGTAGTCGCCGGTGAACCATTTATCTGAGAGAAGCGATGCCATTGCAGCTACAAATCGTCAGTGACCACGAGGACATCCTTGAGGAAGACTGCACACGTGTTTTCGGCGAGGACGGGGGCACGATCGGGCGTTCGCTGGAAAGCGACTGGATACTGCCCGATCCGCAGCGCTATTTGTCTGGCAAGCATGCCACGATCGATTATCAGAGCGGTACCTATTACCTGGCAGATGTCAGTACCAACGGTGTGTACCTCAACGACGAGGAAGAGCCACTTGGCAAGGGCAATCCCAGGCGTCTCTTTAGTGGCGACCGGATTCGGATGGGCGATTTTTCATTCGTCGTCGGCCTGGATGAGGGCCAGGGGCTTGATATGCCGCCACCAGAGGCGATGACCGTTGTTCCTGATCACATCGAGCAACTGGTGCAGGAAGATATTCTCAAAAGTGGCGTCCAACTGCTCGATGAAGAAGCGTTAACTGGTGACGCAGAATTTGAATCTGCGCTCTTCGGCGTCAAGGAAGAAGTACCTGAAGAGAAAGACGTGCAGATGAACAAGCCAAACCCATTTGCGCCGCCGCCAAGCAAGGAACATCAGGCAGCGATGAATGCTGCGCAGTTACTTGATGCATTCATGAAAGGTCTCGATATCAGCCGCGCGGAGATTCATCCATCGACCGATCCGCTGGAAGTCATGGAAAATGCAGGTCGCGTTTTGAAAGAATTTGTAGACGGCTCGACAGAATTGCTGGCCAGCCGCACAGCACTCAAAAGCATGTTTCGTCTCGACCAGACGACGGTCATGCCACGGCACAATAACCCGCTGAAAATCGCAGAAAACACACGCGATTCAATGATGCAGTTGCTGGTCGGTAAAGAAGGTGAATATCTGAATCCGGTCGACGCTGTCCGGGAAGTCTGCCGTGACTTGAAGTTCCACCAGGACGCGGTGCTGGAGGCCATGATCAATGCGTTTGTCGAGTTTGCTGATCGATTCGATCCTGATGAGCTGCAGCAAAACTTCGACAAGACACTGAAAAAGAAACCGTTGTTCAATTCGCTGAACCAGCTGAAATACTGGCAGCTGTATTGTGATTTGTATCCGATCATGACGCAGGCGGGAACAGGCAAGCTGCCGCATCAGTTTGGCGAAGAGTTTGTGCGTTCCTATGAAAAACATATTGCCGAATACCAGCGACTGGAAAGAAAAGGCGACAGCCAGAAAGTCAGTCCGGTGCTTGATCACATTCCGCAGGAATCGTACGACGTCGAGGAACTGGTCGACCAGACTGAAGAAGCTGGTTACGGGGATCAGTTTTAGGTTCGATATATCCCGGACCAATGCTGCGCTCACAGTCCTGTGATTTTTTCAGAATTATGCATTCGCGGCCATCGAAACCGCCTAAAAGAACAGACGTCATTGCGAGGAGCGAAGCGACGCGGCAACCTCTGTCAGGCTGCAGAAATGCAGACCGAAGGTCAGTAACAGTGCCAGGAGATTGCCGCGCCCTTCGGGCTCGCAACGACGTTGGTGCTATCCGGCTGCTTAGTTCAGGCTTTGCCTTACAGCGTCTGTACGATCAAGTCTGATTTATTACACCTACCGATTCATCCGGTTCTCGATCAGATCCTCCACGACCCCCGGATCCGCCAGTGTCGATGTATCACCCAGATTGCCGTAATCGTTCTCTGCAACCTTGCGCAATATTCTCCGCATAATCTTGCCTGACCTGGTTTTCGGCAACCCGGGGGCCCACTGAATAAAATCCGGTGTCGCTATGGGGCCAATTTCTTTACGTACCCATTGCCGTAGTTCCGCGAGGAGCTCATCAGTCGCCTCAATACCATCCATCAAGGTGACGTAGGCATAGATGCCCTGCCCTTTGATTTCGTGGGGGCATCCAACCACAGCAGCTTCGGCAACACTTTTGTGCGCGACCAGTGCACTTTCCACCTCTGCCGTCCCCATACGGTGACCGGACACGTTTAATACGTCATCGACGCGACCGGTAATCCAGTAATACCCGTCCTCGTCACGTCGCACACCATCACCCGTAAAGAAGCGATCTTCATACGTTGTAAAATATGTGTCGACGAAACGCTCGTGATTGCCATACAGAGATCTTGCCTGCGCCGGCCAGCTGTCGGTCACGACCAGGTTGCCCTCGGTCGCGCCATCAAGAACTTGCCCGTCAGCATCCACAATAGCCAGTTGAATGCCGAAGAATGGCTTGGTTGCAGAACCCGGCTTGAGCGCTGTCGCGCCGGGCAACGGCGTGATCAGGATGCCGCCCGTTTCTGTTTGCCACCAGGTATCGACGATCGGGCAGCGCTCATCACCGACGACGTGGTAATACCACTCCCACGCTTCCGGGTTGATCGGTTCACCGACAGTGCCAAGCAAACGCAGGCTCTTTCTCGAGGTACTTTTTACCGGCCCATCGCCCTCACGCATCAGAGCTCTGATTGCCGTCGGCGCCGTATAAACAATGTTGACCTGGTGTTTGTCGCACACTTCCCAGAATCGTGAAGCGGTTGGGTAGTTAGGTACGCCCTCGAACATTAACGTGATTGCACCATTGGCGAGCGGGCCATACACAATGTAACTGTGACCAGTCACCCAACCCACGTCTGCAGTACACCAGTAGACGTCGCCGGGGTGATAGTCGAATACATATTGATGCGTTAACGCCGCATAAACCAGGTAACCGCCGGTCGTGTGCAGGACGCCTTTTGGCTTGCCGGTCGATCCGGACGTATAAAGAATGAACAGCGGATCCTCGGCACCCATTTCCTCACAAGGGCAATCCGCATCTACTTCGGCTTCGAGATCATGCAACCAGGCATCGCGTCCCTCGACCCAGTCGATATCAGCGCCGGTATTGCGCACAACGAGGACTTTCTCCAGCGTCTTTACCTCCGGATGCTGTGCCGCTGCATCGACGTTATCTTTCAACGGGATCGCTTTGCCTCCACGCAGGCCCTGGTCCGCGGTGATGACAATATTCGAGTCGCAGTCATGAATTCTCCCTGCGAGGGCATCCGGT
>QNFK01000315.1 GCA_003645495.1 Gammaproteobacteria bacterium | reverse complement strand
GGTATGGCACACGGTACTCTGCTTCGACAACCGAACTCGCGGCGGACATTGCCGCATCGGCATCGCCCGTCTGCTGGTCGACAATCTCATCCCCGTTGGCCAGCGCGGTATCCATGTCCCTTGTAAACTGTTTGAAAATATCGCTTTGCTCTACGGCTTCGTTTCCCGCTTCCTCGAATTCAACAGGTAATCTGTCCAGCGCCTGTTTCGCTTGCCAGTAACCGTCAGCGACGACGGCGACGGCGTCACCCAGGTTTACCACCTTGCGAATGCCCGGCATGTCCTGAATTGATCCTGCGTCAATCGACTTAACTTTCGCGCCGAATACCGGTGCGGCTTTTACGGTCGCGTATTTCATGCCCGGCAATACAGCATCGATACCGAACAGCGCGCTGCCATCTACTTTGGCGGGCACATCGAAGCGCTGCACATCTGTGCCCATAATCGTGTATTCATCTGTCGTCTTGAGTCGCGGCTTCGCAGGTTGCGACAAGGTCGCCGCCTGTTGCGCGAAGTCAGAGTAGGGCGCGGACTGATCGCTTGCCGCATGAATTATGTGGCTTTTTCTTGCGATCAGTTCATCGACAGGTACATCCCAGGTATCAGCTGCAGCCTGTAGCAAGACTGACTTCACAGCTGCTCCAGCAACACGCATCCCAAGCTGTCCCGTTGTTGGCACCGATGTGCTGCCACCTGTTATCTGCAGGTTCATCGCCTTGCTTGCGGTCAGGAAGATGCCGTCTACCGTGCCGATCAGAAACGCCGGAAAGTCCGGATCACCCAGCGTGTAACCTTTGGCGAGCGCATAATTCGCATATTCTTCGTGCGCTGGCGCCTCCATCATTTCAACCAGTTGCCAGTCCGCGTCCATCTCGTCTGCAAGCATCATGGCGAGTGTTGTGTGCACACCCTGGCCCATTTCCGCGTGCGGAATCACAGCGGTGATTGTGTTGTCCGGAGAAATCTTGACCCAGACGTTAAATACAGTCTCATCATCGCTCGCTATAAGGCCAGCGACCTTGTCCGCTCGACTGCCAGGGCGAATAGCGACGCCAATAACAACGGCACCGCCTGCCAGTACTCCGGTAGTAATGAATGCGCGTCTGCTCCACTTACCCATTGACAGTCTCCTCCGTGCCGGAGGCGGGTGCGGTTGCTGCAGCCGCTCGTTTGCTGCCGCGTCGAATCCGTGAAGACGTCCCGCAACCACAAATGCTGCCATTCATTGCAGCATCGATGTCGGCATCACTCGGTGCCGGGTTGTTATTGAGTAGTGCGACCGCCGCCATGATCTGACCCGATTGGCAGTAACCGCATTGTGGTACCTGTTCGTCAATCCACGCCTGCTGCACAGCATGTAAACCTGGCTCGTCGCTGCCGATTCCCTCAATCGTCGTGATTTCCTGGCCGGTCACTGCCTGCACCGGCGTTACACAGGAACGGATCGGTACGCCATTCGCATGCACCGTACAAGCGCCACATTGGGATATGCCGCAGCCAAATTTGGTGCCGATCAGGCCCACCTGTTCGCGAATTACCCACAAAAGCGGTGTCGTTGGGTCAACATCCAACTCATGTGTTTCGCCGTTGACGTTCAGTGTAATCATGTCGTGACAGTCCCTGAATATGTTGTATGACACCCTACTCCAAGGTCATTTGAGCAGCAAATCGAATCTGTTTTTATTCCCGTTGCTCAATTACGCTGAATTCGCGATAAACTCCCTGCTGTCGCACATGGGAAGCATTTACATTGGCCACAAAAATACTAAGAAACCTGCAGGGCCTGGTCACTCTTTCAGCTTGTACTTTGAACACGATCTTCTGGTTCGTGCCGCTCATGACGTTTGCTGTTATGAAGCTGGTTGTGCCGATAAAGCCGTTTCGCGCTCTGATGACACGCTGGTTGATGGTGATGGGCGAAAACTGGATAGGCTGCAATGCCTGGATTTTTTCGCTTGGCAACGCAACGAAATGGGACATCCGCGGTTTGGAGGGCCTGAGTAACGAAAAATGGTATTTCGTTATCGCTAACCATCAGACCTGGATCGATATTGTCGTATTGCAGACTGCATTGAACAGGCGCATCCCGTTTCTGAAGTTTTTCATCAAGCAAGAGCTGATCTGGTTTCCTTTTCTTGGCATCGCGTGGTGGGCGATGGATATGCCGTTCATGAAACGTTATTCAAAATCATACCTCGCGAAATACCCGCACAAAAAAGGCGCAGACCTGGAGGCGACTCGAAAGTCATGCCAAAAGTTTTTAGATACACCAACTTCAGTAATCAACTTTGTCGAAGGCACTCGCTTCACAGTAGAAAAAAAGAAGAAACGTGCTTCACAATTTGAATATTTGCTGCCACCGCGCGCGGGTGGTGTAGCGTTGGCGCTGACATCGATGGGCAACATGCTCGACGCAATTGTTGACGTCACGATAGTCTATCCGACCGGTCCTGCAAACTTCTGGGACATAATGTGTGGTGAGTTTGATCAGGTAATCGTCGATATCGCGAAGCGTCCAGTGGATGACTGGATAATTGCCGGCGATTACCAAAATGATCGGGAGTTCCGCAGTAAATTCCACAAATGGCTTACGCGGGTTTGGCAGGATAAAGACGAGAAAATAGGGCTGCTGAACAGAGGTGTTGATTGAGCGTGGAATGTTGCAGCGAAATAACGACTAAAACGGACGATATGCCGTAAACTACGCACTTACTAATATCACCCTGTTGGATTATTAACATGTCAACCAGTCACCACTACGACACGGTCGCATTCGACAAGCGTGATAACGCGACGATGCTGTTTTTTGCGCGCACCACACCAGGCGGCGATATCGACGATTATCTGTTATTGATGCGCGCCGATGGCGAGGATTTTGACGAGGCGCTCTACATTGAAATCAATGAACGCCAGTTTGCCGGTCACGACCTTATCGACGACGCTCAGCTAAGCGGAAACATGTTGATCCTGAAGTTGCGGGAGCCTGCGGCCGAACTTGATGGCGCATCAGAAATCGTGCTCACGTACGACGAATCGGCGGAAAACAAGGCGAATATGGAATCGGGTGCACTGCGTGTACTGGCTGACAAATTGTCCGGCGGTCACGCCTGACCGGGTAGAGTGTTGCGATGCTCGAGCTTCGCCCCAACTGTGAGAATTGTGATTGTGACCTTCCGCCAGAGTCGCAGGATGCGATGATCTGTACCTTTGAGTGCACATTTTGCCGGCGATGTGTGGATGGTGTGTTTAGGGGCGTCTGTCCAAATTGTGGCGGCAACTTTGAGTCGCGACCGATTCGGCCACAATCTCTATTGCAGAAAGACCCCGCCTCGCAAAAACGGGTGACAAGGAATTGATGCCAGCAGGCGAATACAGTGTCTACCTGGTGCGTTGTAGCGACGGCAGCCTGTACACGGGAATTACCAAGAATGGTTCGCGCCGCATCGAAGAGCATGAGCAGGGTGCTATGGGAGCAAAATACCTGCGTGGTAAGGGGCCACTGGAACTGGTTTTTCAACGACCGATCGGCAATCGTGGCCTGGCGCAGCGCGTTGAACATCGTATCAAACGATTTTCCAGGGC
>QNFK01000314.1 GCA_003645495.1 Gammaproteobacteria bacterium | reverse complement strand
TAACGCCACGAATCACCGAGACGGCCAAGGCGCTCTGGTATGTCTACTTTGTTTTCACCATGCTGTGCATGCTTGGTTACATGGCGGCCGGGATGGAATGGTTCGATGCCCTTTGTCATGCGTTTTCTACCGTCGCCATTGGCGGTTTTTCGACACACGATTTAAGCATCGGCCACTTTGACAGCACCGCAATCAACATCGTTACCATCATCTTCATGTTCCTGGCCGGCATCAATTTTTCACTACATTTCTTTGCCTGGAGAAAAATATCTGTCAGGCATTACATGCAGGATCCGGAGTTTCGTGCATACGGATTCATTCTGTTGATCTTGTCTGCCGTCGTTGTTGTGTCGTTGTTCTGGAATGACACATACACGGATGCACAGGCGGGGGTTATCGATGGCGTATTCCAGGCAGTATCGATTGCGACAACGACAGGCTTTACCACGGCAAATTACGCTGCCTGGCCTGGCGCGTTGCCTGTGCTGCTGATTTTTGCGAGTTTTATCGGCGGTTGTGCGGGCTCGACTGCCGGTGGCATCAAGGTCATTCGCTGGCTCCTTATCGCCAAGCAGGGTGCCCGGGAAATTGCCCGTCTCGTTCATCCGAGCGCAGAAATTCCGGTCAAAATTGGTAACAAGGCAGTGCCATTTCGGGTCGTAGATGCAGTCTGGGGCTTCTTTTCGGTTTATGTCGTGGTCTTCAGCGTCATGTTGATTTTGATGATGGCGACCGGACTTGATCAGGTCACCGCTTTTTCGGCGGTTGCCGCAGCGCTGAATAACCTGGGCCCCGGTCTCGGTGAAGTCGCCGCGGGATTTATGACCGTCCCCGATCTTGCCAAATGGATCGCCGTCATTGGCATGCTTCTGGGCCGCCTGGAGATCTTCACCCTGCTGGTGCTGGTCACACCGACTTTCTGGCGCAGCTGAGGGCGTGCGGCTGTCCGCTGTCAGTTCGCTCATTGACCGGATCAGTATCTCGATAGGCCGTGCAGCTGCCTGGCTGACGCTGGCGATGGTGCTGGTTACGTTTCTGATCGTGGTCATACGCTATGTTTTCGATAGTGGCTTTATCTGGCTGCAGGAGTCTCTGGTCTGGATGCATGCCGCAGTTTTCATGCTCGGTGCCGCCTACACGCTGCAGATGGAAGAACATGTTCGTGTCGATATTTTTTATCGTGACATGAGCGAACGCCGCCGCGCGTGGGTGAATTTTCTCGGCGTAATGCTGTTCGTATTTCCGCTTTGCGCTTTTTTTGTGGTGACTGCACTCAGTTACGCCGGCGCTTCCTGGAGCCTGCATGAGATATCGCTGAATGCCGGTGGTTTGCCTTACCCCGCCATTCCCTTGCTGAAGACGGTCCTCATTATCATGCCGGTCGCAGTCGCGTTGCAGGGTTTGTCGTTATTGCTACGATCGCTGCGGACGATCAGGGCGCGCTGAAGATGGAGTGGATCGCTCTGTTGTTATTTGCGGCGGTGATCCTGCTCCTGCTGGCTGGATTCCCTGTTGCGTTTTCGCTGGGTGGCACTGCGCTGTTGTTTGCCTTCTTTGGCGTCATCGGTGGTGGCTTCGAAGCCGCTTTTCTCACCAGCCTGCCAAGCCGCATTTACGGCATCATGACCAACGAAACGCTCGTGGCCGTGCCACTGTTTGTCTTCATGGGAATTACGCTTGAGCGAGCGCAAATCGCCGAAGATTTGCTTGAGTCACTCAGCTCGCTGTTTGGCTCGCTGCGTGGCGGGCTCGGCATTTCTGTAACGCTGGTTGGCATGCTGCTGGCGGCCAGCACTGGCATTGTCGGTGCCACTGTTGTGACAATGGGGCTCTTGTCGTTACCGACAATGCTCAAGCGTGGTTATTCTCCGGAAATTGCAACCGGCACGATATGCGCATCCGGCACGCTCGGCCAGATTATTCCACCATCGATCATCCTGGTCATGCTGGGAGAAGTCATGTCGACTGCTTACCAGCAGGCGCAACTATCACAAGGAATTTTTTCGCCGGAGACAGTGTCGGTAGGCGACCTTTTTGCCGGCGCTTTGCTGCCAGGATTGATGCTGGTTGTGATGTATGTGATTTATCTAATCGCAGTGGCCATATTTAATCCTGCCGCGATGCCGGCGCACCGATCGGATTCGAGTGAATCGGTGTCTGTACAGCGACTTCTCAAAGCACTCTTTCCGCCACTGCTGCTTATATTCGCTGTGCTGGGCTCGATTCTCGGCGGGTTTGCGACACCGACCGAAGCGGCCGGCGTCGGCGCGATGGGCGCGTTATTGATGGCGCTGCAGCGACGCGCGTTGTCCATGGAAAGACTGCAGGACATCATGCGTAACACCCTGCGCATCAGCAGCATGGTGTTCATGATTCTGATCGGCGCTTCTGTTTTTTCGTTGGTGTTTCGTGGTTACGGTGGAGACGATGGTGTACGGGCTGTGCTGGATGCGCTACCAGGTGGGGTATTCGCTGCCGTATTGCTGGTCATGCTGGTCATGTTTCTGCTTGGCTTCGTCCTCGACTTTATTGAAATTACCTTTGTCGTTGTCCCGATTGTCGGGCCGGTGTTGCTTTCGATGGGGCTGGACCCGGTATGGCTGGGCATTATGATAGCGATTAATCTGCAGACATCGTTTCTGACGCCACCGTTTGGCTTCGCGTTGTTCTATTTGCGTGGCGTGGCGCCAGCGGAGATTACGACCGCGCAGATTTATCGTGGCGTGGTGCCGTTTGTTGGCATCCAGATTCTTGCGTTACTGATTCTTGCGGCGTTTCCGGAGATCGTGACGTGGCTGCCGGATCGACTCTACGGTTCTTAGCGACGGATCGCCCGTCAGGACGGGCTCCTACAAGTATTCTATTGGTATTGTAGGAGCCCGTCCTGACGGGCGATGTTTGCACGCAGTGCAAACCAACAGAGCCTAAAGCTCGCGCGCATTCATATACGCATGCTCACTAATCCGCTGATTCGGTATCGATATCTTCTGGAACGCCTCGTAGGAAGCCTGGACCTTTGCCGCCGCTGCATCCCTGGCCGACAATTCGTTGATTGCTTCCCGACTAAGTTGTTTCAACAACCGCAAAACATCATCCGGTAACTGTCGTATCTCGACATTGGGATCTTTCTTCAGTTGCTCAAGGGCGACGGCGTTGCCCCATGTGTACTCTGCCATGATGTCTACATTGATCGCCTGGCAAACGCTGGCAACAATTTCCTGCAGATCGGCCGGTAAACTATTCCACGCATCCTTGTTCACCGTACACTCCAGCATGGGTCCCGCCTCATGCCAGCCAGGGTAATAATAGTAGCGCGCCGCTTTGTTCAATCCCAGCGAGACATCGTTGTACGGACCAATAAATTCTGCGGCATCGATGACACCGGTTTGTAGTGCAGTAAATATGTCACCAGCCGCAACAGTAAACTGAGTTGCGCCAGCGCGCTGCATTACTTCACCGCCAAGTCCGGGGATACGCATTTTCAATCCCTGCAAATCTTCGATCGAATTAATTTCCTTGTTGAACCAGCCCGCCATTTGTGTGCCCGTGTTGCCCGCCGGACACGGGATTACGTTGAATGGTTCATAGATTTC
>QNFK01000313.1 GCA_003645495.1 Gammaproteobacteria bacterium | reverse complement strand
GTCCGACATGCCATTCATGAGCTATACGAATCCAGGTCAGGCGTTGCAGAACGCGGTGCAAATGATGCAGGAAGGCGGTGCCATGATGATCAAACTCGAAGGCGGAGATGGTCAGCTGGAAATCGTTGAGCATCTTGCACGACATGATATTCCCGTTTGCGCGCATCTTGGTCTGAAACCACAATCCGTGCACAAGATTGGTGGTTTTAAAGTACAGGGACGGGACGCAAAACAAGCGAGCAAGATGGTAGACACCGCAAAGCGCCTTCAGGATAGTGGTGCGGACCTCGTTTTGCTTGAATGTGTGCCGAATGAACTGGGTGAAAGAATCCGCGGCGCGATAGAAGTTCCGGTCATTGGTATTGGCGCCGGGCCGAATGTTGATGGCCAGATCCTGGTGTTATACGACATACTCGATATTACGCAGGGCAGAACACCAAAGTTTGTCAGGAACTTCATGTCTGGCAACGACTCCCCATTAGCTGCGATTCAAAGTTATGTGAAATCGGTGAAGGAGCGCGAATATCCGGCCCCCGAGCATTGCTTTTCCTGAGTGAACAACTTTATATTCGGCGTTGCTAAACCAGGGACAACGAACGCGTGCAAATAACAGAGACAAGTGAATCACTGCGTGAGCAACTCGCTGACTGGCGACAGTCCGGCGAGCATATCGCTTTGGTGCCGACTATGGGTAATTTGCATGATGGGCACCTGAGCCTTGTTGAAATTGCGCGGCAGCATGCGGAGCGCGTTGTTGTTTCAATTTTCGTCAATCCGATGCAATTCGGAGACGGTGAAGACTTTGCTGCCTATCCCAAAACGCTGGAGTTGGACAAGCGTAGATTGAAACGCGCGAATGTGGATCTGTTGTTTGTGCCGAATTTAGAAACGATGTATCCGTTCGGTATAGACAACGCAACTTCGGTAACCGTTCCCGTCTTGACTGACGAGCTCTGTGGTTCCTTTCGGCCAGGACACTTTGATGGTGTGACATCGGTGGTCAGCCGCTTGTTTAGCCTGGTACAGCCGGACGTTGCTATTTTTGGTGAAAAAGATTTTCAGCAGTTAATGGTGATCCGGAGACTGGTCAAGGATCTGAGTTTGCCCGTCGAAATCATAGCCGGCGCAACGCGGCGTGAGGATGACGAATTGGCGTTGAGTTCCAGGAACCAGTACTTGACGGAAGAAGAGCGGGCGATAGCACCACAGCTTTATGCGACCCTGAAAAAGATCGGCGAAGGCCTGCAATCCGGAAAAAGAAATTACACAAAAATGGAACAGCAGGCGATGAATGATCTTGAGGCGCTTGGGTTCAAGCCAGACTATGTCAGCATTCGACGGGCAGAAAATCTCGGGGAGCCGGATCGTGATACTGATGAACTCGTGGTGCTTGTCGCAGCGCATCTTGGCAAGTCGCGGCTAATTGATAATCTTGTTGTGCATATCTGAGTGCAGTAATTGCCAGACTGATCGGACAATCATGACTGGTCCGCAATTTAGTGTTTTGTGCCAGAAAAATCGCGGCAAGATGCCGCGATAGTTTTTAGTTAGAAACCCTGTTTCGACCGGCGTGTTTGGCGCGGTAAAGTGCCTGGTCGGCAGCTTTTAGCAATGTTTCAAACGATCCGTTTTCTTCCAGCTCGGCAACGCCCATCGATATCTCAACAGGAATCTGTATCAATGAGTCATCACTCGACTCCGTGTCACCCGAAACCGATTGCCTGACCCGGTCCGCGATCGCCATTGCCTCTGACTCGCTTATGTCAGGCAGTAACACCGCAAATTCGTCACCGCCAAAACGCACCAGCAGGTCTCGCGGGCGAAATTGATTTTGCAAAATCTTTGCGACCGCAGACAGAACACGATCGCCGGCAACGTGCCCGAACTTATCGTTGAAAGACTTGAAACGATCAACGTCGATCATAACCAGGGCGGCCGGCTGACCGTTCTGCACGCAACGTTTTATCTCGCGCGGAAATATTTCCTGCATCGCGTGCCGGTTGCTCAGGCTGGTTAATGCATCGGTCTTCGCGTGTTTTTCATATTTTTTCCAGTCGCCAATGCTGGCGGCGATGAAATGATTATGACTTCGAACACGTTCCGACAAAACAACCAGGAGGTTTTTGGAAAAGTCATGCGATATGTCAACCATGTCCCACAATACGTCTTTATGGATTACCATCAGGTGGGTTGCTTCCGCCGCAATGACGTATGCGGAGGGATCGCGATCTTCGATAATGGACATCTCGCCGGCACACTCACCAGTCTCCATCGTCGCGACAATTGGCGAGTCGGGCGAGCCCACGTGCACATGCAGGCTTCCAGAGAGCACGACATAGACATTTTCGTTTTTCTTGCCCGGTGAAAGAAGTAGCTCACCGGGCTTGAGGTCACAGCGATCACATTTTTGCAGCAACGTCTGCACGTCGTCCGGGCTGACATTCTGAAATAGTTGCAACCCGGAAAGCAGGGACTTTTTGTAATCCGAGTTCGTGATTTCTGGCTGGCCTGACATTAACTTCCCTATGTGTTGTCGTTTGCCGGTGTTCCTGAAGCGCATAAAGCGAACGAAAATCAGGGTTACTGCCCGAGCGATACTTCTGTGATGTTAATTCCCGATTTTTACGCTTATTTGGGCGCGATGACAATGATGGCTGTCTAAAAACTAACAAACAGCGGTCATATCTACCGCTTGCACAAAAAACGGCGACTTCATTTTCCAGTTGGTCCAGATAACGCTTCGCGTGACGCATCAAATTGTGCCCTGTCTTCTGCAGAGGGTTGCGGGTATTTCAGGCCGATTCCGCTGAGCGCTGCAACGATAATTTCAGCGACGCAGGCGCGCATATAAGGTTTGTTATCTGCTGGTATTGCATACCACGGTGCCCATGATCGGGAAGTCGCGTTCAACGCATCTTCAAAGGCCCGCATATAGTCGTCCCAGAAACCTCGTTCCTTTATATCCCCGGGATTGAATTTCCATTGCTTTTCTTCGGTGTTCAGACGGTCCAGGAACCGTTCCTTTTGTTCGTCTTTCGAAACATTGAGCCAGAATTTGACGATCATCGTGCCATTCCTGGCCAGGTGCTTTTCCTGGTCGCGAATGGACTCGTAACGGTCCTCCCAGATCGTTTCCCTGTTCTCCGTTCCCGGCAGTTGCTGCCCATTGAGAGTCTCGGGGTGCACGCGGACTACGAGGACCTCTTCGTACTGGCTGCGATTGAAGATGCCAATACGGCCTCGCTCCGGCAGGGCACGGGATGTTCGCGACAGGAAGTCGTGGTCAAGCTCGATGCTCGATGGTTTCTTGAAGCTGTATACCTGGCAGCCGGCAGGGTTTATGCCCTCCATCACGGCGCGTACGGTACTGTCCTTACCCGCCGCATCCATACCCTGAAAAATCGACAGCAGTGCGTGGCGATCACTGGCATAGAGCGCCTTTTGTAAAACATCGAGTTTTTTTATCGATTTCCTGAGGCGTTTCTTATGATTCCATTTCTGCTTCGCCTCGGGCTTTGTCGCGGCATCAGCAATGCGAAAGGTACCGTCGAACGGAACAAGGAAGTCGGATTTGGGTGCTTTGAACATGAGGTTT
>QNFK01000312.1 GCA_003645495.1 Gammaproteobacteria bacterium | reverse complement strand
GTGGCGCCGAATTCATCGGCCACGCGATTGACGCGTGTATCGTCGATATCCGCGACGAGTATTTTTGCGCCTGCTGCCGAAAGGTATTTGCACAGGTAATAGCCAACGTGGCCGGCACCCTGCACCGCTACCGTGAGACCGTCAACGGAGTCATTGCCGAGCTGGAACTTAACCGCCGCCTCAATGCCCTTGAAAATACCGTAGGATGTCTTTGGTGAAGGGTCGCCACCTGCATGACCTTCTTTTTTGGACAAACCAGATACATATTTTGTCTTGCGCGAGACAATCTCCATGATGTCCACGCTCATGCCGACGTCTTCCGCGGTGACATAGCTACCGCTCAACTGGTCGACATATTCGCCAAACTTCTCATATAACGCCGCAGAACCATTGAAGTCCGGCGTCTTGATAATAACGGCCTTGCCACCACCAAATTTCAGGCCTGCCATCGCATTCTTGTAACTCATGCCTTGCGACAGGCGCAATACGTCGTGCAGCGCCTCTTCATCGGACTCATAAGCCCAGAGCCGCGTGCCGCCAGCTGCAGGACCGAGTACTGTCGAATGAATGGCGATTATCGCCCTGAGGCCGGTTGCCGCGTCGCAGCAAAATATTACGCGTTCATGATTATCAAACGCGGAATCGTCAAAAGCAGCCATGAAATCCCTTTAATCCGGAGGTGGGTGAACAAATTTGCCCGTTGATTTGACCGGCTTCGTCGCAGGTCGGTCAGTGGCGCGCGGATTCTAGCACTGACAAAGAGTCAGTTCCTATGCATTTACACCTATTATCAGCGATCGCCCGTACCTGTAGATCGCTACCCCAGGATATGGGGCAAAACATCAATCGCCCGCTGGGCGGGCTCCTACAATTCTATTTAGCAATGTAGCCTGCCCAGCGGGCAATGCCGCACCTGATCAGTATGGGACGCCGACTGCTTTGCAGAGGAATCGCATGTAGGGTGTTGCTGCCTTGAATGCTGTTTCCACCTGCTGTTGGAATTTTGGCTGCAGGGCGTGATCCAGTGTCAGGTTTTTAACGGCGATGAAGTCCTTGCGCTTGATATCCTCAATCAAAGGATGATCCTTAGCGAAACCGCGTGGCGGTCGCGTCAGTTTTGCACCACCAAGGCTGAATTGTCTTTTGAATTTCGGCTCGGCACAGACGCGTAACCATTCTGCCTGTTTGTGCGTAATTCTTTCCCTTATCCCCAGCAAAGCCTCGGGTGCGGGCCGCCACATTCCGGCGCCCAGGAATACTGAATCAGGATCGATGTGCACGTAGAAACCTGGTGCATGAACATCTTTCGCCTGCTCGTGGCGAAACTGGATACCGATGTTGGTCTTGTATGGCGTCTTGTTCTTGGAAAAACGCGTATCGCGATAAACGCGCATCAAAGATCCACCCATGCGTTTCGGGACCGCAGTGAAATGCGGCGCGAACTTCAAAAGCGGATCGTGCATTGACTGAATAAAATTTAAAGCAACATCGAGGACCAGCTCTTCGTAACGTGGTTTGTTTTCGTTAAACCAGTCGCGATTATTGTTTGCCTTGAGCTCGCGCAAGAACGCAATCGTCTCTGCATTGAAGGTGGCATAGCGTGGCGCCGCCATCTCAATTTCCCTGCGTCGGGTTCGGGAACATGTCTGACTCATCTTCACCATCGCGTGGCGTGAGACAGGCAAAATCCTTCTCAATCAGAATTGTCAGGTATCCGCCGCCATCCAGATTCTGCTCAGCAGATATCGATACCTGCTCGCTCGTGGACCACTGCTGTATTTCGCTCTCCGGGATACGCACCGTCAGTACGTTGTTGGAAATGTGTGCTTCCGGTTTGACAGTCGCTGGCGAACTTTCGAGTACGTATTCAAATGTGGTGCCACCGGCAAAAATAACCTTGCCGCGGACGAGAGCATCGACGCGCACTGTTTCGACCTCAGTCCGAGTGAGGCGCAGTCGAATCGAATTATCGCGGATACGGAGCTTCAAGATGGATACTTTATTATTATTGCGAGGCCCATTTAAGCACGATTTTGTGGCGCTGACTGTGCCGCTGCAAGTTACAACGAGTGCTGCAGTACCTGCACACTTTCAATTTCAGGGTATTGTTCCGCCAGGCTCGCAGCCACTGCTTTCGCCTCGTCGATGCGCCCCTGGTCGCGCAATATGGCTACTAATGCCCAATGGATATCGAAATCGCCTGGAAAACGAATTGCCGCATCCTGCATGACGTCAACCGAGCGCTCAATCCTGCCCAGAGAATTCAGTGCCACCGCATATACGTAGACAAAGCGCGCATTGCCCGGCTCCAGTATCGTCGCCTTTTCCAGTTCCAGCAACGCTTCGTCCTGCTCATTCCCACGCACCAGCAGCAAACCTAAAGAATGATGTAGCGCCGCGGCATCCGCATCAATTGCCAGCCCTTCGCGCATTACCTGTTCTGCATCCTGCTCTCTCTCCATGAGTCGATAGAGATCAGCAAGATTTACACGCGGGCCGACGGCACGTGGTTCAAGTCGTATCGCGGTTCGTAAAGCCGCTTCTGCTTGTGCAGGTCTGCCAGCCTCGGCATAAATATTGCCCAGGCTGCTATGCGCTTCCGACCGCTCCGCGATAGCCAGCAATGAGTCGATCAATTCGTCCTGCGCCAGCCGAAATGCCCCTTCGTATTGCACATGCAAAAACGCGCGCGCGGGAGATACCGCTCTCGCGGCCTCGATGCGTACCGAGCGAACCGGATCTGCAAGCAATGGTCCCGCCCATTGAGCGCGTAACTCAAGTTCTACGGCAGACAAAGTACGCAATGCACCGATGCGGACAAACGGGTCCGGACTTAGCAATGAATCCTGAATGGCTTTGCCAACTCCCGATGAAAATGGCGCCCGCAGCAACGTCAGTGCCGTGGCCCGCGCGATTCCCGGATAGCTGTTGTTTTCAATTGCAGCAATTAAAAGCTGATTCGCTCCAGGCAGGGCAGTCTGGCCAGCATGTATTGCCTGGCCGTAATGTTCTTCCTGTGAATCGCCATACCAGTCGTTAACCTGAATCTCTGCCCATTGCACGTCCTTCTCGCTGTGGCACTGATTGCACGCGTTGGGCGATCCTGTCGTCACTGTCAGATCGGGTCGCGGAATGCGAAAGCTGTGATCCCTGCGCTCGTCATTGCCCATATAGACACGAGTCGGCATATGGCAATCAACGCAGGCTACATCGTCCGGCTGATGCCGGTGATGCTCAGTGCTCGCAAAGCGCGCCGGCAAATGACAAGTGCTGCAAATGTCGCTTGGCTCACTGCCAGTGCGCAACTCTGCCGAATGCGGGTCATGACAGTCACCGCAGGTAACGCCCGCCTGGTACATACGACTTTGAATGAATGAGCCGTAGACATAGACCTCATCCCGAATCTGGCCGTCCGGAAAGTAAAGGTTTTCGTCAAGCAATGCCACCGTGTGCGTATCCAGCAGTGTCTTGCCAAATTCGTACTCCTGACTCGCAACAGATCGCCGCGAGTGACACCGCCCACAGGCTTCCGGCTGAGCTGGCGGATGCATCCGCAGTTCGCTGCGATTAGCAATGCCGGTGTCTGTATTCATTTGCCAG
>QNFK01000311.1 GCA_003645495.1 Gammaproteobacteria bacterium | reverse complement strand
TATATTATGCCGCTTCCCGGCAGCCCGACCGCTACCTCTATAGGACGACCATGAAACAACTACTTGCCCTGTGGGCGGCCCTCTGTATCACCGCTTGTTCCAGTGCGGATAACGATTCTACTCATACTAGCGTAGCCAATAACGCTTCATCAGAATGGAGCCACGGCGCAATGGCAGCTGCAGCTGACAGTCGTGCCGTCGACGCAGCCGTCGAAATACTGGAGAAAGGCGGCAGCGCAGTCGATGCAGCCATCGCAACTCACGCAGTGCTGGGCCTGGTGGAACCGCAAAGCTCAGGGCTTGGCGGAGGCGCATTTATGCTTGTTTACGAGCGGGAGAACAAAGAATTAACGTACTTTGATGGTAGAGAAACCGCCCCGGCAGGCGCAACCATAGATATGTTTATGCGCGACGGCGAGGTTCTGGGTTTCTTCGAGTCCTGGCAAAGTGGCCTGGCCATCGGGGTCCCCGGTACGCTCGCTTTGTATAAGAGTGCTCATGAAGCACATGGCAAATTACCGTGGGCAGAATTATTTCAACCCGCAATTCGCCTGGCGCAAAATGGATTTAAAGTATCGCCGCGACTAGCGAACTACATGCCCATGATGGCAGAGCGGGGTCGCCTGGATGAGGATCCTGGGGCTGCCGCTTACTTTTACCCCGACGGAGAAGCATTGCAAGTAGGTGACTTGCGCACGAACCCGGAGTATGCGGATACGCTGACGCGAGTTGCTGCAGAGGGTATTGATGCGTTTTATTCAGGTGAGATTGCGGAGGCGATGGCGAATGCGGCCCAGGAAGGACCTGATGGAGGGTCGCTAACCGCACAGGATATTGCCCGGTATCGAGCGGTGGATCGTGAAGTAATTTGTGGCGGCTTTCGCGACATGAAGATCTGCACCACCTCACCACCCTCATCGGGCGCGGCACAAATTATGATCGCCGGTCTGTACGACCACCTTGCATCAGGTGCTGCAAATCAAGCGGATAAGATTGCGGCTTTCGTGGACGCGCAGCGGCTCGCCTACGCAGACAGGGACTATTACTTCGGTGATCCGGACACGATCGACGTGCCATTGCATGACCTGATTGATCCTGAGTACCTCCGACATCGTGCAACTGAGCGGATCGCACCCGACGCTGTACCAATCCACGGTGACCCTGGCATGGTGTTGCATCAGGAATCTGCAGCCCTGTTGTGGGGCCCTGACACAACCGCCGAAGTCGCCGGCACAACGCACTTTTCGATTGTCGACAACCAGGGAAACGCTGTTGCCATGTCCGCAACGGTGGGCGGGCCATTCGGTTCGTCACGATGGGTGGCTGGTTTCTTACTGAACAACGAGTTGACGGACTTTGCTTTGGCCGTTCGACCTGATGGCAAACCGGTCGCCAACGCGGTTGGTCCAGGCAAGAGACCGCGCTCCTCATTATCGCCAACAATTGTGCTGGATGAAAATGGGGAATTATTGATGGTCACCGGTTCAGTCGGCGGCAATTCAATTCCTGCTTACGTAGCAAAGACGATCATTGGCGTGTTCGACTGGGGCTTGTCTGCTCAGGAAGCTGTAGATTTTCCTAACATCGTTGCCCGCGGTGAACCAGTGCGCGTTGAAGTATCTGTGGAGCCAGGGCCAGCCATCGCAGCCGATCTTGCGACACGCGGTTACGATGTACAGGAGCGGCAGGGAGAAAATGCAGCATCACACGTAATCGTCGTTCGTCCGGATAAACTTGAGGGTGCGGCAGATCCAAGAAGAGAAGGTATTGTGAAGGCAGTCACCGTCCCGTAGTTCCTGCCAATCGTAACCAGCCTCATTCCTATTGGTTATTACAATTTGTAACAACCATGTCGCTCCGCATATTGTAGAGTAGCGCCCGCGCGTGCATGCGCAATATCGTGTATTCAGTGGCCGGTTCTTACAGGAGACTTGATTGATGTTCAGACAGTACGGCATTGCCAGTCTTGCGCGTCGCGTTGGGCTAGCCATACTTTTAGTCTCGATAGTAAGTAGTAATGCGGCTGCAGCAAGCGAATTCGATCTGCGAGAGTTTCACGGAAAGGTCGTTGTACTGGACTTCTGGGCTTCCTGGTGCGTTCCCTGTCGGCGTTCCTTTCCGTGGATGAACACGATGCAGGAGAAGTACGGTGACGATGGGCTCGTTATCATTGGCGTCAACCTCGACGCTAACGACGCCGATGCCCAGGCATTCCTCAGGGAAACGCCGGCGCAGTTTCGAATTATCAGCGATCCGAATGGGACGCTCGCTCGCGAACATGATGTGATAGCGATGCCGACCTCCTATATTTTCGATCGCAATGGTAAATTGGTAATCAGGCACCTGGGATTCAAGGTCAAGCGCCAGGAAGAATATGAAGCGCTGTTAGTGGACACACTGAACAGGAATATGGAGCCAGAATAGTGCGTCGTTTGATAAGTCAGGTTGTAGTGCTATCGACCCTGGTTATTGCGATCAGTGGCTGCTCGTCGATGGGCGTGGAGCCATGGGAACGCGATGTACTCGCCAAGGATGAAATGCAGTTGGTTACAGACCCGATTGAGGCGGCTACTGACGATCACATTTATTTCAGCAAAGAAGCTTCAAGCGGCGGCCGCGGATTCGGCGGCGGTGGCTGTGGCTGTAATTAGTTTGGGTTCCAGATAGAGTGGCTAGAGCAGATCGATCTACTGTCGTCAGGAAAAAACCAGGATATTTTCAGGGTTCTTTCCTGGCTATGGGGAGCCCCTGCGAATTACTGATTGAAACTACTGAAGAAACTGCGGCGAAGAGTGCTACCGATATTGTGGCAAATGAGGCGTGGCGGATCGAGGACAAATTCAGTCGCTACTTGCCGGACAACATCGTCCACCGGATTAATAACAGCGACGGCATAACGATACAAATTGATGACGAAACGGCGAACCTGATTGACTTCGCTACCTCTCTTTTCGAAATGAGCGATGGTCGTTTCGACATTACCTCTGGCGTGCTGCGCAAAGCGTGGAAATTCGATGGCGGTGATCAAATGCCGGATAGCGCGAACGTCCGAAAAATTCTGCAGCGGGTCGGCTGGAACAAGGCAGTTTGGCAACGCCCGGAACTGACACTTCGTCGCGGCATGCAAATCGACTTTGGTGGCGTAGGCAAGGAGTATGCTGTCGACAGAGCGGCCGGTCTCCTCGGTGCAGCCGATGCTGGTGCTTGCCTGCTGAATTTTGGTGGCGACCTGGTCGCTACCGGGCCGCCCGCTGACTCAGACGGCTGGCAAGTCGGAATCGAAGCATTCGACACCGAATCCGGGCGCGCAAAAAAAATGTGCTCTATAACGGAGCGCTTGAATGCCTGCTTTTGCAGTTTGATCTTGAGCCTGAGAACCAAATGAAGCCCCGCTCTGAAGCTGTCGGTTTTAACTCAAAGGTTGATACCAAGCTGGCGCAAACCGACGGTGCCCGCATGTTCGCCAATCGGCTGAAAAAAAACCTGCGACCCCTTGGGCGTTGGGCCAAGCAGCAGGACATCAGTTGCTATCGACTATACGATGCCGATATTCCAGAGTATGCGGTGGCGATCGATATTTACGAGGACTGGGTGCATCTGCAAGAGAATGCGCCACAGCGATCGATCGAT
>QNFK01000310.1 GCA_003645495.1 Gammaproteobacteria bacterium | reverse complement strand
ATTCTGATGGGCCTTATTTCAGATACGGGCAAGAATTTTGTCGGTGCGGGCATGCCGTGGGTTGTCTACGGTCTTTTATGCATCAGCGCAGTTGGAACTGTGTATGCGAAAACGCTGGGTCGTGATCTGGCGGCGGATTCGTTATTGGCAAGACTTTTCCAGGTTGAGCCGGTGTGGGTTGCGTTGCGCTTGGCGGGCGTTGTTATGGGCACGATGACGATGTTCCAGGTTGGTCCGGAGCTGTTCTGGCACGCAAATACTGGTGGAACGGTGCTGAACGATCTGGCCGTAAATATCGTGCCTATTTTCTTATTCGCTGGCTTGCTGATGCCTTTCCTTACCGATTATGGGCTGATGGAGTTTATAGGCACGCTCCTGAAGAAAATATTTCGTCGCTTGTTTACCTTGCCGGGACGCTCAGCAATCGACGCATTGGCCTCATGGATGTCTTCTGCACCGGTCGGCGTGTTGATTACGATCCAGCAATATGTATCAGGGCACTACACTGCCAGGGAAGCGGCCGTCATTGCGACCAATTTTTCTGTCGTTTCCGTACCTTTCGCATTACTCGTAGCGAAGACCGTCGGCATGGATCACCGCTTTCCGGAATACTACGCCGCCGTCGTTATCACTGGCGTGATTACCGCGATAATAATGCCGCGAATACCGCCATTGTCGCGATTCGAGGATAAACCGTTTGATAAATTGCATCCGTTACGCGAAACGCACGGTGCCGGCGACGGCTCGTTGTTTCGTGAAGCGCTGAATCTTGCGGCCGCTCGCGCGGCCCTTGCGGTGCCACTGAAGCAGCAGTTTCGAATAGCTGCGGGTCATATTCTCGACATATGGTTTGGCCTGGTTCCTGCTGTGATTGTGGTCGGTGGGGCAGGGTTGATACTCGCGGAGTACACCCCGGTTCTTGGCTGGCTTACCGTGCCAATCGTGCCGGTACTCGAGTTTTTTGGTTTGCCTGAGGCATCGGCGGCTGCTCCCGCACTCATCGCTGGATTTCTCGATATGTTCCTGCCGGCGTTACTGGCAGCAAATATTGAAGCCGAGATAACCCGTTTCGTGATCGGCGTGATATCAGTTACCCAACTTATTTACATGTCGGAGGTTGGCATACTGATGATCAAATGCGAGATACCGTTGCGCTTTGGGCACCTGCTGTCTGTTTTCATTTTGCGCACGTTAATCGGCTTGCCGATCGTCATGGCATTTGCACATTTTGTAGTCTTTTAGCGGAAGAGCGTTACGCTAACTCCTGTCAGGTCAATGTCGGACGTTCATTGGCGATGCCCAGTTCCACTTCCAGTGCGCGCCCAACCTGCAACAATTTACCTTCCTGATACAGGTTGCTCCACAGGCTTACAGAACGCGGAATGCGATGCAGAGTCTCATCTGTGTCATTTTCGGGGTGATTGAATAATGAGCGTGGTGTAATTTCTTCGAAGCCGGCACGCATGGCGAGGCATGGCTGGCCGGTGAAGTTGGTCAGGCTCAACATCGGAGTACCGAAGCTGGGTCCGATGATCACGTCAACCTGTGAGAAGAACTCCTGAGTTTGCTGCATAACCGATCGTCGCAATCTATCGGCCTGCACATAATCTACAGCAGAGAAATAGCGGGCCTGGCGGAAACTGTTGGGCCAGGCGTTATCAATTTGGCGTCGTAACTCGTCATCCCGATTCGATAAAGTCAGCTCTTCAAACGCTGCAGCAGACTCTGCGCTGAGTGGCGCCATAATTTCATCGACGGGCAGATCAGGTAAGGAAATTTCCTGAAGCGTAACACCGATACTGGCGATCGCCTCGAGAGCGGCATGGTCAGTCGATCTTACATCCTCACCTGCAAACCAATCGGGATCATAGCCAACAGTAAGATCAGTAATGGACTGGCGCCCATCGTATGCGAAGCCCATGTCAATCGATGATGCGTCATCGACGTCAAAACCATTTAAGACGCCGAGAACTATTGCTGAATCTTCGACGTAACGACATAACGGTCCGATCTTGTCCAGCGACCAGCAAAGCGCCATCGCTCCAGCGCGCGAGACGCGACCGAATGTCGGGCGCAGGCCGGCCAATCCATTCCTGTCGGCCGGCGATACAATCGAACCCAGTGTTTCAGTGCCAATGCCAAATGAACAAAGACCGGCGGCGGTCGCTGATCCGGAACCAGCCGAGGATCCGGACGCACCTTCTTTCGGGTTCCACGGGTTACGTGTTTCGCCACCAAACCACACGTCACCCCAGGCAAGCGCGCCCAATGTGGTTTTGCCAAGTAAGACAGCACCAGCGTCACGCAGTATTCGAACCACGGCGCCATCACTGTTGGCCACCCGATCCTTGTAAGGCGTTGCCCCCCAGGTCGTAAGAATATCCCTGGTATCCAGCAGGTCTTTAACGCCGTAGGGGATACCATGTAATGGACCGCGAACCTGGCCAGTCGCACGTTCACGATCAGCCTGGTCGGCCTGAACACGAGCGAGTTCCGGCGTCACTGTGACAAAACATTCCAGCAGGCCTCCATATTGCTCGATACGCGCAAGGTAAATCTCGGTCAGCTCACGACTGCTGATCTGGCCGGTCGTCATCCAGCGCGCCTGCTGTTTGACCGAGGCAAACGCGATGCTTTCCGCATCAGTCGGAATCGGCGCTATCTCTTCGGCAAATAAGGCGACAGAGTTGGCCTGGTTCGGATAAGAAACACCCGGGAGCCTGGGATCAAATTTCATCGCCGGCGCCAGAGAATTCGGCATGTTCTGATCGCGACGATTATTCAGGGATTTGACCTGCTCCGCAAAAAAGCCGTCGGCAGCTTCTTCTATTGGCCCACCCAGAATTTGCTGGCGCTCTGCCTCGCTGAACTGCAGGCCGAACAGTTTCTCGGCTTCAGCCAGCGTGCGTTCTGTGATGCGTTCATCGAACCCCGCCCAGATATCACCACCAGGCAAATCCGCATCCGGAGAGTCGCCGCCCGGAGTACAGGCTGCCAGTGCGGCGCCACTGCCGCCCATCAGGGCCGCGTAGAGAATACGCCGGCGATTCAGTAGCAGTGTGTCTTCATTATTCATCGTGTGTCCTCAATTTCAGGTGCTGGTGATGACGTTATGTTCCGACTTTGAATGAGTTTAACACTCCAATTACGGGCAACTGACGCAGGGTGGCGTAGCCATGTTTGTGAACGCAAAAGAATGCCCTGCAATCGGCAAAAGAAAGCAGGGCATTGTTCTGGTTGTCGTATCGTTAGTAACTCATATCCGCCCGAAAACGTAACATGCGGTTCTCGTTGCTAACGACTATGCCCTCTGCAAGCTCGAAAAGTCTGGTAGGCGATATTGGTTTTGCTAGTCGTTGTTTGAGCCTTTATGCTATGCGCCTCTCAACGCCTGATATTCGCGGGATAGCTAATGATCAAAAATATAAGAGCGGCAACACTTCTGTTGCTGATATCGATTGCCTGGATAGCTCCGGTCACTGTTAATGCACAGGGTGAGGAAGATCTCGGGCCGCAACCGGCGTGGGGCGACCTGTCGGCAAGTGAGCGCAAGGCTGTATTGGCGTTCGCCGAGGATTACAAAGACTTCATGCGTGTCGCGAAGACGGAGGTGAGCTTTGTCAATGAGGCTGTCAAGGTCGCGAGAGAT
>QNFK01000309.1 GCA_003645495.1 Gammaproteobacteria bacterium | reverse complement strand
ATATCTTCCTGCGGCTCGATAATTTCGGATTCAACTTCTTCAGGCGCTGCAGCACGCCAACGAGTATCAATCTGGATAAACGGGCGCTGCACATCGGGAATCATCTGCACCGGCAGCGATGCCAGACCAATGCCGCCCATCAATACGACCAGCAGAATTGCAGCAATTACCGCAACAGGATTGCTCAGGCTCAAGCGTGTCAGGTTCACTTATGGCTCCGGATTTTTTCTTCTGTCCCGTTGATTCGTAATTGAGACAACAGGCAGGAATGCTGGTTCGCATTATCCCTGACAAACCAGACACTCGAAACACCCGGCGGGCGCCAATAGACATATATATAACGAGGAGCACTGGTGCGCACGCGCCTCGCTGCAGTGTAACTAATTGATTAATATGGTTTTTGGACGATACCGCAGATGCCGCCCCACAAACCCGGCAACGCGACCGTTTTGCAGTGCAAATATCAGGATTCTAGGAAGCCTGCCGGCATTTTTTCTTCAACGTCAGAAATAGCTTTTCGTGTGCTTGCAGGCGGCGTGCATAGTTCACTTCGGATTGCCCGCCCTTGGCACGCATTAATTCAATAAGCGTTTTTTTCTCGCGCGAAGTCCATTTACCCGGGTCTGCGGCGGCAACAACCGGGCAGAAATGCACAAACGTTTCCTGCTCCGTCCTGGACCAGTTTCTAATCGAACGCAAACCGAGATCCTTCATCATGCGGCGAGCAATAATCTGTAGTGCCTTTTTACGCGACAACTCCCCGGTCCCTGCAATTTCCCTGGTTGCCAGTAATGAGCATGACTCTATCCAGCTTTCTTCAAACAATTCGGCCTGGCGAGCGCCTGGTAAAGCCAGGTGCATGTCGCACTTCGCGAGGCGGCGCAGGATAGTGCGCGGGCTCCTGTACCCTTTCCGATACTGCACCCTGGCATATTCCTGACGGGCCAGTTTTCTGACAGCAGCTTCAACCGGGCGATAACCCAGTCGATAATAAAACCAGAAAGCGCCGCTTTTTAGCGCCTCTGCATTGTCACCGCCGAACTGGTAGGGGTTGGCTATGAATCGATTGCAGCCACAAAGCGTATGGAAAACCCGCATTACCTGCACCCACAACCAGGCAGCTTCACTGCCACGATACTCATCGAAGATGTTGATGCCGGTATTCGCCTGTTTGAATAGTACGCTCGCCCCGCCATAACCGATCGGCACGCCGTTCGACAATATAAGGAATCCCAGCGTGCACTCCAGCGGATAACGATGCTCGGCGGACAAGCCGGTCACCGCGATGCTGATACCCTTACCAACATTCGCAATATAGACGTCACCGGGATTAGCGTAGTTAAAGTGTATGGTTTCCCGATGTCGGGCAGCCAAAGAACTCATCGCAACATTAAGGACTCTCTTCCCTTCGGCCGCACTGAGCCATTTGACAGAATTGAGTCGTCTGCGGATTTCACGTTTCGGAAAAGCGATGCGGCTGCGCATGCCGTCCCTGCGAAAATATATGTCATCAACGACAAGCGTGTTGGCGGATTTCGATATTGCCGTATCTGACAATTCGCATCGCAATGGAATTTCTGCGGCGTTGTAGAGCGACGTCAGGAACCGCGCATGCTGCAATCGCTCGGCCATCTGCAGCATTAACCAGTCGAACCGCGTTGCGGAATGATTGGCCGTCGCAATACTGAGCCATTCCCGTGCATCGACCCAACCGCTATCGAAATAATCTGCTTCGGACGATTCGACCAGATGATCCATCAGTTCATCCAGCCGGTCGGTGTTTTCCAGTTCAGCCCAATCCACAGAAGTCATGCCAGGAAAATGCTGTGCAATCCAGCTGGCGACCTCATAGGAGAAAGCGTAATAAAGATCCGTACCAGCGATTCCGCTGTCAGCAAGTATTATCCGTTGACTCTTGCTTAACTTAGCGACTTTAGAGTCGAAGTCCTGCAGCATTGAAGAAGCACGTTGGTGCAATTCCTTGTTGTCCGGAAATGCGCGAATAAAACACAAACAATCGTGCAGTCGCTGGATGTCTGCCGCAGTCTTGATTGTCGATCCTGCGATCGACTCGAGCAGGTCCTGTCTTTCCTTTGCAAAGACTCGGCTGAAGGAACGACGAATCGCACTAAGGCGGTTTATTTCTCTCCGGACTGATCTCTTTTTCACTTGCTTGCAATCTCGCAGAAGGCGGCACCCACATTTTTATCGTAGGCTGAACGGCTCAAGTGACAATAGGTAATTACCAATTTCATTGTATTAAGAGCCCTCAGTGACCGAAAAAGTTCTGCCAAATGTTCTGCAATCAGTCATTCATATAAGCCGGTACTGATGTTCTCTTTTTAACAGTATAGGACAGCCAGGCACCTGTATTTGATGACAGTTGTTGCACCACAACGGTTTGGCTTGTCGCCTTCCGGGGACACTGTGACAAGCTATTAATAGTGGACTATGCTGAAGGCGAATACGTCGAGACAAGGGCAACTCATGTATCCACGAATCACTCACGTTCGGGTCTTTTTATCTGTTGTATCACTGCTCGCCGTATCTTCCTGTGGCGGTGGCGGCGGTGGTTCAGCGGCGCCAAATCCACCGCCTCCTCCGCCGCCACCTCCGCCACCAACCGCCATTACAATTGCGTTGTCGCAGGTATTCGATCAGGTGACGTTGCAATCTCCTGTTGCTTTCATGCAGGCACCCGGTGATTCCACTCGCTGGTTCGTCATAGAACAGGCAGGCATCGTCAAAGTTTTTCCGAATAACCCAAATGTGACCGATGCCGATGTCAGTATATTCGTCGACATCCGCGGCCGCGTAGTGAGTGGTGGTGAACGCGGTTTACTCGGCATGGCGTTTCACCCAAATTTCGGCGTCAATAATAACTTCGAAGTGTTCCTTTCCTACACCAGGAGCAATGGCGGGCAACTTGAATCGGTTGTTAGCAGATTTCGCAGCATTAACAGCGGAGCAACACTCGACACAACGATGGAAGACATCATTCTGTCAATTTTGCAGGATAATTCGAATCACAATGGCGGCCAGATCACCTTTGGCCCGGACGGTAATCTTTACGCCGGCTGGGGTGATGGCGGTGGCGGCGGTGATCCGTTCGAACGCGCTCAAGACACACGATACCTGCTGGGCTCGATGACACGAATCGATGTCGATGGAGCCGTACCCTACGCTATTCCCGCGGGTAACCCATTCGCCGCAAATGCTGACAATCGATGCATACAGGGATTTGTCGGCAGCGACTGTCCGGAAATTTATGCCTGGGGCCTGCGCAACCCGTGGCGCTGGAGCTTTGACCGCCAGACCGGAGAGCTCTGGGTGGGTGATGTTGGCCAGGGTGCCTGGGAAGAAGTCGACAGAATCGAGGTCGGCGAAAACTACGGCTGGGATGAACGCGAAGGCACCCATTGTTTTGAGCCTGCTACTGGTTGCTCGACCAACTCCATTGACCCTATCACCGAATATTCACATTCATCAGGCCAATCCATCACGGGCGGCTACGTATATCGCGGCGGCGCTATCCTGGAATTGCAGGGATTCTACGTTTACGGTGATTTTGTCTCCGGCGTAATCTGGGCGGTTCCGGCCAACAGTCAACAAGGTACGGTTGGTGAAGTAATACTGACTACAACTCTCAGCATT
>QNFK01000308.1 GCA_003645495.1 Gammaproteobacteria bacterium | reverse complement strand
GGAGGTTTGCTGAAAGGACGAGAAGATTGTAGGGAATCGCGGCGGGACGCCGCTCCTACAGGGGCCTATTGATGCAGCGTGGGAGCGGCGTCCCGCCGCGATTCCTTACCAACCAGGACCCACCAATTGAAAACCAGCATTGCACAACTTGTAGAGCAAGCCGTTTCCAGCCTGCCAGATCTGGCTGAAGCGCCGGAAATTTCCTCTATCAGCACAACCCTCGAGCGCACCCGTGACGCCCGCCATGGCGAGTTCGCCACCAACATCGCGATGCGCCTTGCGAAGTCACTCGGAAGAAACCCGCGCGAGATAGCTGCGGACATTATCGCGAACCTGCCTGACAGCGAACTGGTGGACAAAGTCGAAATCGCCGGCCCAGGATTCATTAATTTTTATGTCAGCGCAACAGCGCTGCATCGCGAACTCAGCGATATTCTTAAGAACGGCAATTGTTATGCTCGACAGGAAGTTCGACCCTCGCCGAAGATCTTGCTGGAGTTCGTTTCCGCACACCCGACAGGACCACTGCACGTCGGCCACGGTCGTCACGCTTCCTATGGCGCGACACTCGGTAACCTGCTCGAGGCCGCCGGCTACCAGGTCGACCGTGAGTATTACGTCAATGATGCCGGGCGACAGATGGATATTCTCGGCGTCAGCGTGTGGTTGAGAATGCTGGAACAGGCTGATGAAGAAATTCCTTTTCCCGCCGGTGGCTACAAAGGGGATTACATTCGTGAGCTGGCAGCAGCGATTGACGGCAATGACATACCTGACGTCAAAGCAGCCGACGTGTCGTCCGGTCTCCCGGCAGATGCGCCCGACGGTGACAAAGATACATTTATCGACGCACTCATAGAAAAAGCTGAACAGCTGCTTGGCGTTGACGGTTTTACAAAGATTCGCCAGCACGCCCTCGAATCTATTCGAGCCGAGATGGAAGATGACCTGGCCGAATTTGGTGTCACTTTCGACCGTTGGTTTTCGGAGCAAAGCCTGACGACGGACGGACTTATCGACGACGCACTTGCCGTGTTGCAGGAACGACGCATGCTGTACGAGAAGGACGGCGCCACCTGGTTTCGCGCAACCGATTTCGGTGATGAAAAAGATCGCGTGGTCGTGCGCGAGAATGGCAAGAAAACTTATTTTGCATCCGACATCGCCTACCACTGCGGCAAACGCGTGCGTGGCTATGATTTTCTCATTGACGTCCTGGGCTCTGATCATCATGGCTACATCGCCCGCGTGCAGGCCGGCCTCGAGGCCATGGGCTATCCCGGCGACAGCCTCGAAGTGGATCTCATTCAGTTTGTAACGTTGTATCGTGGCGGCGAGAAGATGCAGATGTCGACCCGCTCCGGCGAGTTTGTAACCCTGCGCGAGCTGCGCAACGAGGTTGGTAACGATGCGGCGAGATTTTTCTATGTCATGCGCTCAAACGACCAGCACCTGGATTTCGATCTCGAGCTTGCCAAGAGTCGCTCCAACGATAACCCGGTTTATTACATTCAGTATGCGCACGCGCGTGTTGCCAGTGTATTCCGCCAACTGGAGGAAAAATCGTTGCAGTACGACGAGGCGGCGGCTGCAAACAGCTTCGCATTGCTTACCGAAAGCCATGAAAAGGCACTGCTGACATCACTCAGTCGTTTCGGGGAAATTATCGAGTTGGCGGCGAACAACCGGGCGCCGCAGCACCTGGTGCATTTCCTGCGTGACCTCGCCAACGAATTCCATACTTACTACAACGCGCATACTTTTATTGCGGACGACGAAGGCTTGCGCAACGCCAGGCTCGCATTGATTCACGCAACACGCACCGTTATCGCCAGCGGACTGGCAATCCTTGGTGTCTCGGCGCCGGATAAAATGTAGATAGCACCATGACCAAACGAAAACGAAAACGAAAACCGGTACGCAAGAGAAAAGCCCGGCGCAGTCCACAAAAGCAGCAAGACTATCCCGGCTGGATGTGGATGTTGTTCGGGCTCGCTATCGGGCTATCTGTGGCATTCGCGATTTTCATGAAAGATCGTGAGGCAGATGTGCCTGTTCGAACTGCGGCACAGCAGCCGGCAAGCATGGCCAGCACGATTGAACAATCAGTGCAGACTGTCGAACCCGCCCCGGCAGCAGCCGTGCCCGAGGAACCGGCGGAGCAACGCTTTGACTTCTATGAAATGCTGCCCAATTTCGAGGTGGTTATTCCGGAACAGGAAACCAATGTCAGCCGGGACACGCAAAAGGAAGCAGTCGTACGGCCTGGCATCTATGTCCTGCAGGCAGGCTCGTTCACGGATTTAAGGGATGCCGACAGACGTCGGGCACAACTTGCTTTACAGGGCATCGAATCACGCATACAGCGCGTCACTATTGATGACAAGACCTATCACCGTGTGCGCATTGGCCCCACTGACGATCTTGATGAACTCAACAGGCTGCGCAACCGCCTCAAGGCGGCCAATATTGATGTATTGAGAATTCGCCTCGGTGATTAGGCGCGCCGGACAAACCGCCGCTCTCCTCATTTTTTTGTTCCTGTCCGGCTGCGCAACGCCGCCGCAGGAAGTGCTGGTAGAAGAAGATCCAATTGTTGCAGCCGAACCGGTAGCCGTAGAAATCACGCCAACCCCGGAACCAGAGCCACAGAGAAACCTGCAAGCCGAGAGAATCAGCATCGCAGCGGTCGGGGACATGATGCTGGGCACCGACTTCCCGGAAAATCATTTACCGGATGACGACGGCGTTAGTTTTCTCACGGCAGTAACACCGGCCCTCTCCGCTGCAGACATAACTTTTGGCAACCTGGAAGGTGTACTCCTGGACGGTGGCGTACCCGCCAAGAAGTGCAGCAACCCAAATGCCTGCTACATGTTTCGCTCGCCGTCACGTTACGTCGAACATTATGTGGCAGCCGGGTTTGATGTGCTAAGCCTTGCGAATAACCATGCGCGCGATTTCGGTGAAGAAGGTCGTCTCGCCAGCATGGAGACGCTCGCCGCAGCCGGCATCTCTCATTCAGGTCTGGAGGGTGACTTCGCTGAACTGGTGGTAAACGATCTAAAAGTCGCTGTGCTTGCATTTGCCGTCACAAAAAATTCCAACATGCTGCTCGACTACGAACTGTCAGAAAAGAAAGTTGCCGAGCATGCCGACCGTAACGATATTGTCATTGTCTCCTTTCACGGAGGCGCAGAAGGACAGGACGTCACCCACCTGCCATTCGCAGAAGAGGAATACCTCGGTGAGCCGCGCGGCGATGTTGTCAGGTTCGCCAGGATGGTGGTCGATGCGGGTGCTGACCTTGTAGTGGGCCATGGGCCGCATGTCGTGCGGGCGGTCGAACTGTATGAAGGCCGACTGATCGCGTACAGCCTTGGCAATTTTGCCACCTACTATGGCATCAGCGTCGCCGGCACCAAGGGCATCGCGCCGATCCTGGTTGCGACGCTTGATGGCGAAGGAAAGTTCGTCACGGGGCAAATTCACTCAACGATTCAACTGCGCCCGGCCGGCCCGTCAATTGATCGTAAAAACAGGGCGCTGACTATGATTCGCACCCTCAGCAACAGCGATTTCGGCACGCCGGGCATTCAGTTCAACCCCGATGGCAGTATTGTTCCTGCACCGCGTAAGTTGCCCCTTGTTCAATAAAATCAAGCG
>QNFK01000307.1 GCA_003645495.1 Gammaproteobacteria bacterium | reverse complement strand
CAGCGCCGTGCTCGAATCCTCATGTATCATTTATACACTGCGGTTCTCCGCGCGGCGCTTCCTTGCACTGACAAAAAAATGACGGTTTATAGAGATTCCTATGTATCGTATGGTGCCTGTCGAGCGCCAAGTGTAGGGAAAAGACAGTGCGCGGGCAAAATCATCGTGAACACGGAGAAAAAGACAATCTGAGCGGAACCCGTGTCAGGCAGCAAAGCTGTCCGGCCTGATATTTGTGGCAAATGGTTCGTTAAGATGTACTAGAATCAGCGCCTTAGATACGTATCATCTCAGATCACATTAATATGGCCAGAGCCCGACAAACAGCGAAAAAGGTAAAACCGGCAAACGGCTTGTCGGCACAGGTTGCCAAGACGTTGCGCGAAGGCGCCCTGTGGGTCTTTGGTGCACTTGCGCTGATCCTGTTTTTCGCGCTGTTCACTTATGATCCTGCTGATCCGGGATTCATGCAGGCGAGTGGCAGCGGTGAAATCAACAACGGCGTGGGGCGCGTTGGTGCCCTAAGCGCTGATTTGCTGTTTACCCTGTTTGGCCGACCCGCTTATTTGTTTACGCTGCTGGTTTTCTACCTCGGGTGGATGATTTTTCGCGAGCAACAGACCCACAAGGAACTGACGCGGGCGGATTACACATTGCGCGTCGGTGGTTTCCTCGCCACGCTGATAACAAGTTGCGCCCTAGCCACGCTGCATTTTTCACCAGTGGGTTTTCGTGAAACGGCAGGCGGAGTTCTTGGCCAGATTGTTGGCAACAACCTCGAATCAATGATGAAACTGCTGGGCGCCAGCGTGTTGCTGTTTTTCCTCTGGGTTGCGTCGATGTCGGTGTTCCTGGGTATCTCCTGGTTCGCCATCATGGATCGGACCGGCCAATGGTGCCTGGCGATGTGGGAAAAAGGCCGGCAAAAAGTTGGCGAGCTGCGCGATCGCGCGGAGGGTAAGCGTCAGCTGGCTGCGCGCCAGGATGTATTTGCTGCGGAGAAGAAGCGTACCGCGGGACGCGCGCCACCACGTATTGAGCCGATAATACCGAAGCTGGAAACGAGTGCACGGGCGGAGAAAGAGCGCCAGGTGCCCTTGTTTGAACCACCATCGGAGGGCGAGTTACCGCCATTGTCGCTGCTCGATGACCCGCCGCCGCGGCAGAAGGGCTATTCAGAAGAATCGCTTGAGGCGATGTCCCGGCTGGTCGAAATAAAACTCAAAGATTTTAATATAGATGTTGAGGTTGTGTCGGTCTCACCTGGACCGATTATCACCCGCTTCGAACTGGATCCTGCGCCAGGAGTCAAGGTAAGCCAGATATCCAACCTGGCCAAAGATCTCGCCCGTTCACTGTCGGTTATCAGTGTGCGAATAGTAGAAGTCATTCCCGGCAAGTCTTTCATCGGCCTGGAAATTCCGAACGAGAATCGCGAGTTGGTCACGTTGGGTGAGATTCTCAAGAGTCGGGCCTATGATGAGATGGCATCGCCGCTAACGTTGGCACTCGGCAAGGATATTTCCGGTGGCTCCGTTGTTGCCGATCTGGCACGTATGCCACATCTGCTGATCGCCGGTACGACCGGTTCAGGTAAGTCCGTCGCTATTAATGCCATGGTCTTAAGTCTCTTGTATAAGGCCAAGCCCGAGCACGTGCGCCTGATCATGGTCGATCCAAAAATGCTCGAGCTGTCCGTTTATGAGGGCATCCCGCATCTGCTGACGCCGGTCGTGACAGATATGAAGGAGGCGGCAAACGCATTGCGCTGGTGTGTCGGCGAAATGGACCGGCGTTATCGCCTGATGGCCGCCCTGGGTGTCAGGGGTATCAGTGGTTATAACCGCAAAGTGCAGGACGCAATCGATGCCGGTGAACCAATTCCTGACCCGATATTCAAGCCGCCGGAGTTGGTTGATCCGGATAAGCCGGTTGAACATCCAACGCTGACTCCCTTGCCGTTTATTGTTGTCATCATCGACGAGCTGGCAGATATGATGATGATCGTTGGCAAGAAGATTGAAGAACTGATTGCACGGCTGGCACAAAAAGCACGCGCATCAGGAATTCACATGCTGTTGGCGACGCAACGACCGTCGGTCGACGTCATAACGGGATTGATCAAAGCCAATATCCCGACGCGTATCGCGTTCCAGGTTTCTGCGAAAGTTGATTCACGCACGATCCTCGATCAAATGGGCGCGGAACAATTGCTCGGCCATGGTGACATGTTGTATCTGCCGCCGGGTACATCGCTGCCAACTCGCGTACACGGCGCATTCGTCGACGATCAGGAAGTGCACAGGGTGGTGCGAAACCTGAAGAAATCGGGAGCGCCGCGCTATATCGATGAAATTTTGCAGGCCCCGACGAGTCCAACTCCAGGACTGACCGGTCTGGAGGTGATGCCTGGAGATAGCGTAGACGCTGAGCAGGATCCGCTCTATGACCAGGCAGTGAAGATTGTGGTCGATACGAGAAAGGCGTCTATTTCAGGTGTACAGCGGCGCCTGAAGATCGGTTATAACCGTGCCGCACGAATGGTTGAAACCATGGAAGAGGCAGGGCTGGTTGGCCCGCTGCAGTCGAATGGTACGCGCGAGATACTGATACCGGGCACTGCCAAAGACTAGCAAAGTCGGCGTGATGGAAACGCGACGAGGAAAAGCATTGTTGAAATTTAATAACCACAGGATGATTGCGATTGGCCTGAGCCTCATTTTTTGCGTGCCCGGGTTTGCGCAGGATGCAGAGAATTCTGACGATACTGCCCTCGGTCGACAGTTAATTGATAACTTCGTTAACAACGTTACGACAATATCAGGGCGCTTCGAGCAACAACTTGTCGATGCAGATGACATAGTCGTTGAGACTTCGATGGGTACTGTAGAGATTCAAAGGCCGGGCCGCTTTCGTTGGTCTTACACGGAACCGTATGCGCAAATTCTCGTCGCGGACGGTCTGAATGTCTGGAGCTACGATGTTGATCTGGAACAGGTCACGGTAAAATCCCAGGCTGACGTTTTAGGCAGCACTCCGGCGTTATTGCTCGGCGGATCGAAAGATGTACTGGATGAATTTGAATACATTGGCAGTTTTACTGACCGTGGCACAGTCTGGGTCAGGTTGCGACCGAATAACACCGAAAATGGATTCACCAAAGTCGAATTGGGGTTCACTGACGACAAGCTGACCCGCATGCTGTTCTCAGACAACCTCGAGCAGACTACGCTGATAGCACTATTAGATGTGACTCTTAACGAAGCAATTGATGATGAGCGTTTTCAGTTTACGCCACCGCCAGGTGTTGACGTTGTGGGTGTGGCGCTGCTGCCCGAGTCAGCGGAACTCTGAATGCTGCCTCTTAGTGATCCCCGACACTGGCGAATCGCCAGCATGCTGTTGCTCGCAAGCGTTTTGACGCTCGCTATCATTCCGGCGATCTGGCTCTGGCCGCAGGACCCGAGCACGGTATGGAGTCTGTCGGACAAGTGGCTGCACGGCACTACGTTCGCCGTACTGGCGCTTTGGTTCTCCGGCCAGTACGCACGTGCGGCGTATTGGAAGCTCGTAGTGGGCTTGCTTGCATTTGGTGCGCTGATCGAAATGTGCCAGCGCATGATTTCGTACCGCACGGCAGAATGGAATGATCTCCTCGCTGACCTGCTT
>QNFK01000306.1 GCA_003645495.1 Gammaproteobacteria bacterium | reverse complement strand
TATAAGGACGGAACGCGCAGTGGCACAGTCATGGGTGCCTTCACAGCAAGCCTCAGCGATGCAGATATTGCGCAGTTAGCGAAGTTCTACAGTTCGCAGGACGGCCTCAAGACACTGCAACAATAAGCAGCAAGAATCCGAAAGAATGAGTATCTGATGGCCGAACCAGCATCCCGCACAACGGAACTCGGCGACGGCATTACTGCCATCGATACGGATCACATACGCCCGTTGTTCGACGCGAGCCACCTCGTGCTTGAGAACGGTCGCGCAGCATTTGTCGATACCGCCGCAAATTCCAGTGTCCCGCTATTACTGGATGCACTAAAGGATAAGGATATTGACGTTGCCAACGTCGACTATGTTTTCCTGACCCATGTACACCTCGATCACGCTGGTGGCGCCGGTCTCCTGCTGCAGTCATTGCCGAACGCGAAAGCCGTCCTGCATCCGCGCGGGGCGCCGCACATGATTGACCCTGCGAAACTGGCCAAAGGTGCGCAGGCTGTCTATGGCGAAGAAAAGTATGCGCAAATGTATGGCGAGATCGTGCCGATTCCGGCGGAGCGGGTTGTCATCGTTGACGATCAACAGGAAATCAGTCTCGCCGGACGGACCATGCAATGTCTGTTTACCGAGGGTCATGCCCGTCATCACTATGTCTTAAGCGACCCGGGTTCCAAATCTGTATTCACCGGAGACAGCTTTGGTATTTCATATCGCGAGCTGGATACTGCCAACGGGGAATTTATTTTTCCGACCACAACCCCGGTTCACTTCGACCCGCCGGAGGCGCACAAAGCGATCGACCGGATCATGCAACTGAATCCGCAGCAACTTTTCCTGACGCATTTCAGCCGCGTTGTTAACCTGCCGCGCCTGGCGAGCGACATGCACAAAAGAATAGACGACTTCGTCGCTATAGCCGAGCAGTATGCCAACGATGCCGACCGAACAGCGGCAATGCACAAGAGCATGTTCGCGTATCTGGTTGATGAGCTTCGCGCTCACGGATATACGAACGAGGATGATCGACTACACGCAATACTCGATCTTGATGTCAACCTGGATACGATGGGCCTGGAGTTCTGGCTGGATCACAGGCGATAAAATAAGGGAATAATGATGGATAGTTTTCGCGCTTTTCGCATCGATCAGAAAGATGGGGAACTGGTAGCAGAGTTCGCCCGGCTCAATATTGACGACCTCAACGAAGGCGAGGTCGTCGTGAAAGTGAGTCACTCAACGATTAATTACAAAGACGCGCTGGCGGCGACTGGCACCGGTCGCATCCTGCGGACTTTTCCCTTGGTAGGTGGCATCGATCTGGCCGGCACAGTGGTCAGTTCCGCGGATGATCGTTTTGCCGAAGGTGACGCGGTGCTCGTTAATGGTTGTGGTTTAAGTGAAACCCGCGACGGCGGCTATGCGGAATATGCTCGCTTGAGCGCGGAGTCGATCGTGCCGATGCCGGATGGCATCGACGCGCTGCAGGCAATGCAGCTGGGCACAGCCGGCTACACGGCTGCACTCGCCATTCACCGGATGGAGCAAAATGGCCAGTTGCCGGAAAACGGTCCGGTTGTGGTTACCGGTGCCACAGGCGGTGTCGGCAGTATCGCGGTCGACATGCTGGCTGCACGCGGCTACGAGACAGTCGCGGTTACCGGCAAGGCTGAAAAGGTGGATTACCTGCAAAGCATTGGCGCCAGCAGGGTGTTGATTCGCGATGAAATAGATCTCGGCAAGCGGCCAATGGAAAAAGCGGAGTGGGCTGGCGCGATCGACAATCTCGGTGGCGATTACCTGGCCTGGCTGACGCGTACGATGAAATACGGCGGCAATATTGCCAGTATCGGGTTGGCCGCCAGCCACGAACTGAAGACCACGGTTTTACCGTTCATCCTGCGCGGCGTCTGCCTCCTCGGCATCAACTCGGTGGACACGCCACGCGACCTGCGCCTGCAGGTCTGGCAAAGAATTGGCACAGACCTCAAACCACAGCATCTCGATGTCATCGCGAGCCGCACTATCTCGTTTAACGAGTTGCCAGGCGCGTTCCAGGCTTATATCGACGGCACAGTCACTGGCAGAATCGTTGTAGAAATAAGCTAGCGCGGGCGGCTTGCTTATTCGCGGCCAGTTCGCCTGACCCATTGGAAATCGAGAAGAGGGCAATTGCGAACTGACATTTATTGCACTAAAGATCAATTTGCACTAACCGTATTCGCTCATCTTAAAAAAGCAGGCAAATTGGCCGCGAATGTTAGCTAGCGCCAAATGGAGTCATTTCCACAGCGAAAAACAAGTAGTAAATGGTGTAAAATCGCGCCCCAAGAAATTTTAATCCAGATTAAAATTTTCAGTTGAAACCAAGTGAGGTATGAGCATGGGCGCTGGAGCGAGATTCTGGCAGGCACTGGAAGAAGAGCAGCCCCTGCAGGTGGCTGGCACCATAAATGCCTACGCTGCACTGCTTGCTGAGAAAGCGGGTTTCAAGGCCATCTATTTGTCCGGAGCCGGAGTAGCCAATGCATCCTTCGGCCTGCCTGACCTGGCAATGACCACGCTCAGCGACGTCTGTGAAGACATTCGACGCATCAGCTATGCGACTGAAGTACCACTGCTGGTCGACGCGGACACCGGTTGGGGTGGTGCTTTCATGATTGGTCGCACGGTGCGTGAGATGATACGAGCCGGCGCGGCAGCTTGTCACATAGAAGACCAGGTCGGCGTCAAACGCTGCGGCCATCGGCCTGGCAAGGCGTTGGTGTCGACTGCCGAAATGGTCGATCGCATTAAAGCGGCTGTCGATGGGCGCACCGACGACAAATTCATCATTATGGCGCGCACCGACGCACATGCCGTCGAAGGCCAACAGGCAGCACTCGACCGCTCGGCGGCCTACGCAGAGGCGGGCGCGGACATGATTTTTGCCGAGGCGCTGACGACGCTGGACGAATATCAGCAATTCACGGATGTGATCAAGGTCCCCGTGCTGGCGAACCTGACGGAGTTTGGCAAGACGCCACTCTTTACGACAGAAGAGCTGGCAAAGGTTGGCGTACAGCTGGCGCTGTATCCCCTGTCGGCGTACCGCGCCATGGCGAAAGCTGCGGAGGATGTCTATCGCACCTTGCGCAAGGATGGATCACAGCAGGCAGTGATCGACAAAATGCAAACACGCGTGGAGTTGTATGACGTGCTCGGCTATCACGACTATGAAGAAAAGCTGGACCAGCTGTTCGCAGAGGAAGGACTCAAAGGTAAAGACGAGTCATAAAACTGCACCAAAGAAGTGGAGAAAACGATGACAGAGAAAAAGAAAACCGGCGGACTGGCCGGCGTATCAGCAGGCGCTACGGCGCTTTGTACTGTGGGCAAGGAAGGCGCAGGCCTGACCTATCGCGGCTATGACATTTACGATCTTGCAGACAATGCGAGTTTTGAGGAAGTTGCCCACCTGCTGATGCACGACAAGCTGCCAAACCAAGCAGAACTGGACGCGTTTGTCGCCAGAATAAAATCCATGCGCGGTCTGCCTGACGAGGTTAAACAGGTTCTGGACATAAACCCCGATGACAGCCACCCAATGGATGTGTGACGCAGTAGCGTAACCATACTCGGCAACGTTGAACCCGAGGGAGACTTCAGCAATCAAAAAAATGCTGCAGACCGGTTA
>QNFK01000305.1 GCA_003645495.1 Gammaproteobacteria bacterium | reverse complement strand
TTGGTTGATCAATTACCAGCGGCATGTCAGTGAAAATCTTACCCAGACGCAACCGCGGCCCGTACTCCTCGGTAATTAGCAGGCTATGCCGTCCAACTTCACCGAGGCCTGCCTGAACCGCGAGCGGGATCGGTAATGCAGAGTCGTTCATGGATGAGACTGCCCGGTAACCCAGGTTGCGGATGTACTGTGTCAGCGTGAGAAGAACGACGGTGTCGTGCGTATAGCCCATGCCGGTCGCTGAACCGGATAACGCTGAAGGTACAGTAGCAGTCAGGTCGATATCCATTGGTTCACCTATGACGATGACGTACGGCAAGTCCTCTGGAATATCCACAGGTTTGCTTTCCTGCGTTCGTTCGCTGTATCTGGCGCTGTACACCCAACGCTCGTCATACTCGCAGACTCCGAGTAAGCCGACGCCCATCGAGACTGCTGCCCGCCTGAGATTTCCGGTCGCCTCTTCAGGCGACGAGAAATCATAGGGCTCCGGCCAACCGTCATCCTGCGCCGTAAACGTGTCAAAAAAACCCTCTTTGCGGTCGTCCGATTCCCTGCGCAGGTCCCGCAGAACATTTGTTACATGCCATGTCGCATTTCTTAGCGCGTAATCTTTTTGCCCGAAACCATCCGCCTTGCGAGCGCGGGCATTGGGCATGTAGTGACTACTGAAGAAAGCAGTTGCGTTCTTGCTCTTTATTTCTTCATCCCATTCCGAGCGACAATAGATTTCATTGCGCTGATCTAAACGCGAGAACTCTTCGGATATATCGAAACCGGTTTTTTCGTCTATCGGTTTTTTGCAGGTCATGGCATCGACTTTTATACGCTAACGCCGAGCACAATGCTGCGGATTCGTGGGTTCCTGTGCGCAACTCAGCATATTTTTTCCTAGTGCCAGATAAAGCGTGCATGGGATGAAACAATATTTATTCGTTGTTTGTGGTGTATCGATATGGCACGGTGAGTGCTTCGTGGCGCAAGCCCCGAGGGGGAAAGGCATGTCGCAGGGTAATGTGCGCGCATTAGGATTCTGGCGGTGTTGGGCGCTGGTAGTCGGAGGAGCGATTGGTTCCGCCATTTTCATGATGCCGGCGGTGCTGGTCTCGTACGGTGGTCTCGGATTGTTGAGCTGGGCAGCGGCCGCAGTCGGTGCCCTGTTCGTCGCGATGACGCTGGGTAATCTTTCCCGACGTGTAACCAAAGCAGGCGGGCCCTACGCGTATGCACACGCGGGATTCGGTGACTTTGGTGGATTTTTGACCGCGTGGAGTTACTGGATTGCCTTATGGACAGCCAGTGCTGCAATCGCCATTGCTTTTACAGGATATATTGGCGTGTTAATTCCTGTCATTGGTGCAAGCCCGCTGCTGATGATCGGCTCGGGTTTATTCCTTATCTGGACACTCGTCTGGTTGAATATCGCTGGTGTTCGTGAGTCCGGTATCTTTAGTCTGGCGACAACAATATTAAAGCTTATACCGCTCATCATTATCGGCAGCATTGGATTATTTTTTGTCGATACAGAAACTTTGCCGCCGATGAATCCTGGTACTACAAATTCTGCCTATTTGTTTGCGTCTGCCTTCGCCCTGACTTTCTGGACGTTCGTAGGCATCGAAGCTGCAACTGTGCCAGCGGAAGATGTCATTGACCCCGAGAAAACGATTCCCCGAGCACTGATAGTCGGAACGCTGACGATTGCTGCGGTTTACCTGTTAGTCGCGTTCGCAGTCATGGGTATGATTCCAGCAGGGCGATTGGCGGAGTCCGGCTCACCGCTTGCCGATGCCGGAATCCATATGGCCGGCAGCTGGGGTGGCATTGCAGTGTCTATTGGCGCACTCATCTCCATGATTGGCGCATTTAACGTGACTCTCCTGGCGGCCAGCCAGACAGCCATGGCGGCGGCACGTGATCGTGTGTTTCCCCGGATCTTTGAGCAAATGACAAGACACAACACGCCAGGGTTATCCATTGTGATCGCCGGCATCCTGTCGAGTGTGATGCTGATAATGAGCCAGACAAAAGGTCTCGTCGGTGCCTATACGTTTGTCCTGTTAATCGCCACGCTGACCACCGTCGTTCCCTACGCATTCGCATCGATGGCCGGCCTGCTGCTTGGTATTCATGACAAAAATACCAGCCCGGCACGCAGACGACGTGAAGCAATTGTCTCTGTCGTCGCATTTCTGATATGTATGTGGGTGATCGCAAGCTCCGGTGAAGATGCCGCCTACTGGACCTTGTTGTTACTGATGGCAGGCGTGCCGGTGTATGTTGCTGTAACCCGGAACAAAAAGATCGAGGCAGGGGCGATACAGGCAGATAACAATAGCCCGGAGCAGGCTTGATGCGCGAAGCGATTTGCGAACTCTGAATATCGTTACTTTGGTCTATTTATGGGATAGATTTTGTACCAGGTTGTGGCATTCGCGGCGTCTTTGTTCTCGTGCTCTTCTACACACTACAACCTATCACAATAGTTTAGACAGCCGCTCCCACGGTTTTGCTGTTAGTAACGTGGGAGCGGCTTCAGCCGCGAATGCGAGCCTCGCTATTAGATACTGCGTCATTTTCGCACCGCTCTTGAGTTTATGGGAAGACGCTGATTCGACCCAACCTATTCTGGCACAGCACCATCAAAACATGCCTGCAGTAATTGCTGTAGCTTGTCCTCTCCCAGGGTATTCATTAACTCTGTATTACGCGCCGGAATCTTGTCCACATCCGGATAACCGGCAATTGCCCGCTCGAGGCTCTCCTCCCGAATAAGATGCAACATGGGATAGGGTGATCGGTTCGTATAGTTCTCCACATCATCCTGTTCTGTGCCGGCAAACTGGTAATCCGGGTGAAAACTGGCAATCTGATAGACGCTCTCCAGCTTCATCTGCTGCAATAACGCATCGGCGCTATTCAGGAACTGATTGTAGGCGTAGAAATTCTGCAGCACACCGGGATGAATTAGTAGCGTCGTTTCGACGGACGCCTCGTTACTCAGCAACTCCAATTCATCCTCCAGAGCCACTAACAGCGGACCTTCACTTGTCGCCTTGGTCACGACAAATCGCACCCGATTCTTCACCAGTTCACGTTTCGCAAACGGGCAAAGGTTTAAACCCACCACCACAGTTTCAACCCACTGTCGTACAGATCTGACTATTTTGTCGTCCACCGAAATCCAACCCGAGACATCATTAAATGACTTACCATAGCGCAATGCCGAAGCTCATGAAATTCGTAATAAACTGCAGGTCACGTGGCTGACGAAGACAGCTTAAACGCCGGTTTCATAAGCCGGGCTGCGGGTGTATTCGGCTACAGTCGCCGTGCGCTAGACCTTGTCTGGTCAACGAGTCCAGCCCTGACGCTTACGCTCGGAATTCTCACGCTGGTTGCTGGTGTTTTGCCTGCCGCAATCGCCTATGTCGGCCAGTTGATTGTCGATAGCGTCGTCACTGCAATGGCATCGACTTCTCCTGACACCAAACGCGTTTTGTGGCTCGTTGTCCTGGAAGCGATCATTGTTATATTCGTTGCCGCCAGCCAGCGTGGAATATCCGCATGCCAGTCCTTGTTGCGCGCGCTTCTTGGTCAGCGAGTCAATGTGATGATCCTTGAAAAAGCATTGACGTTGCAGCTCTCACATTTTGAGGACTCCGAGTTTTACGACAAGATGACCC
>QNFK01000304.1 GCA_003645495.1 Gammaproteobacteria bacterium | reverse complement strand
GCGAACCCTTATTAGGTGTAATAATTCAGACTTGGTCGTACAGACGCTGTCAGGCAATGCCTGAACGAAGCGGCCGGATAGCACCAACGTCATTGCGAGCTCGAAGAATCAGACGTCATTGCGAGCCCGGAGGGCGTGGCAACCTCCCGACGTTATCGCGCGGCTTCGATTTGCACTACTACAAACTGATAGAGGTTGCCGCGTCGCTTCGCTCCTCGCAATGACGTCTGTTTTTTTGAGCTCGGAATGACGTCTGTTTCTTCCGGCTCGCAATGACGTCTGTTTCTTCGGGCTCGCAATGATGTTGGTGCTATCCGGCCGCTTAGTTCAGGTATTGCCTGACAGCGTCTGTACGATCAAGTCTGATTTATTACACCTAATAAGGGTTGGCAATCGGCAATTCTTCCGCCGGAAACAAGGTAATGACTTTGCAGCCATCGTTGGTGACGACGACCTCTTCCTCTATCCGGGCTGCCGAGAACCCGTCGCTTGCCGGACAGTAAGTCTCCAGCGCAAACACCATGCCTTCCTTGCTCTCCTGTGGATTATCCAGTGAAACCAGGCGACTGACGATTGGCCGTTCGTGTAAAGCAACACCCAGCCCATGGCAGAACTGTAAGGCAAAAGCCTCCATTTCGTCGTCAAAACCGAATTCCTCCGCCTTGGGGAATACAGCAGCAATCTGGTCAGTGCCAACGCCCGGCCGCACCAGGTCAATTGCTGCATCAATCCACTCGCGCGCCTGTTTGTAAGCGTCTCTCTGTGGATCCGTTGCCCGTCCAACGTTAAAGGTACGGTAATAACAGGTGCGATAGCCCATGTAGGCCTGGATGATGTCGAAAAACGCCTGGTCGCCCGGCCTGATGATGCGGTCGGTGAAATTATGTGGGTGGGGACTACAGCGTTCGCCAGCCACGGCATTAATGGCCTCAACATCGTCCGAACCCAGCTCATAGAGCATTTTGTTGGCCGCTGCGACAATCTGTGATTCCTTCACACCCGGTCGCAGCATCTCGAAAATCATGTCGTAGGTGCCATCGACCATTGATGCCGCCGTGTTCAGCAACATGATTTCGTCCATGCATTTGATTTCGCGGGCGTCCAGCATGACCTGCTGGCCATCTCTGACATCGAGCCCCACTTTCTGTAGCTCAAATAACATCGCCGGTTCAACCAGGTCCAGTCCCACTGGCTGGTCAGCCACACCGTTCTCTACCAGTACCGCCTTGATTTCCTCCGCAGCTCGCGCCATGAGGCCTGATTCCGGAGACACTGTGCCACGCAGGCCGACCATGCCCGCATGGCAGCACGATGGTTTGAGCCAGGGCGCATAAATTCGGTGATGGGCCGCGGCAGAACCAAAATCCCACAAGTGTGGGTCACCATCCCCTGCCAACAACGCAAAGCGGCACATCTTGTCCCGCGCCCATTCGCCGATCGCAGTACTGGTGATGTAGCGAATATTATTGTTGTCGAAGGTCAGCAGCGACCCCAGGTCAGACTGTTTTAACGCCATTCGCGAGCGACCGAGGCGGTAATCGTGCAAGCGGCGAAAATTGATGCGCTCCTCAAAATCTACATTCATTGTTCCTGGTGCACGCAGCGCTCTGGACCAGTCATGCCCGGGATCGATATCCCCGGCAGCAATAATTTTCGGATCATCCAGTTTAGCGGTCATTGAGGTCTTCCCATTTAATTCATCTATCTTAATGTTGTTTATTAAGTTAGTTCTATTAGCAATTGATTTAAACCACTTTAACAACAATATCTTTTGATGCAGTTACACCATAAAAACGCATTTACCGGCCACTTTTCACAGCAGTCATACGGGCCGTAACTTGACCACTATGCGCAAGTCCGGCACACTTTGCAATCGATTGCAGTAGCACCCGTTGCACTCATTTTTGCCAGCCAATTACACCCTGGGAACCGGGAATTTCTATGCCCACAGGAGCAACTGAGAGCGGCTCCAAAGCCGGAATCAGCAAGCACGGATTATTCGTTATCCTGGCATCGACGGCTATCGCCCTGCTCGGCACCCCACTGGCCTCACCGGCCATGCCCGAAATCGCTCGTGTCTTTGCCGAAAATGCTCAAAACGAACTGTTCGCCAGGGCCATTCTTCAGGCCATTAGTGTTTTGCCCGGCGATCCCAGTGTCATCTTCCTGGTCAAGTTCATCCTCTTATCGATCCCCGCTCTCTTTATCATCCTGAGTGCGCCACTGGTTGGCTGGCTGAGCGACAACATCGGCCGCAAGGACCTGCTCAATATTTCTCTGGTGATCTTCGGCGTTAGCGGAGCCTCCGGATACTTCGCCGACAGTTTCTATTTCATGTTCGTGGGCCGCGCCATTCTCGGCTTGTCGATTGCAGGCATAAAAACTGCCACAGTGGCTATGGTCGGCGACTACTACCAGGGCGCCGAGCGCGACAAGATTGTTGGCTGGCAGGGCTCAGCAATGAAAATCGGTGGAGTGATTTTCATGTTGCTCGGCGGATTCATGGCCAATTACAGCTGGCAAGCGCCATTTTTAGGTTACTTGCTCGCGTTTCTGATTCTGCCCAGCGGGCTGATGGCTTTGACTGGAGGTCTGCCCGCCACCGCTGCGTCCAGCGACAAAGAAACCGCTAGCCGATTGCAGGCGATTCCATTCTGGTCAGCGGCATATGTATTCTTGTCCGCATTCCTGGCCTCCGGCCTGTTCTTTATTACGCCCGTCCAATTACCCTTTTACCTGCGCAATGCGTTTACTGCTTCGCCATTTGAAATGGGCGCGGCCATCGCTGTCGGCAATACGGTTGGCGCATTGATTTCGCTTGTTTATTATCGTTTCAAACGACGTATGAATTTCGTAGCGATTTATGCGTTTATCTTCGTGGCAATGGCTATCGGTTACTTTATGGTTGCCGAAGCGGCTAGCTACAATACCGCTTTGCTGGGTATGGTTGTCGCTGGCCTCGGCTTTGGTCTGTACGTGCCCAATCACAGTAGCTGGATTCTTTCGATCGTACCTGCGCAACGGCGTGGCTTTGGTGTTGGGCTGGTAACCACCGCTATGTTCCTCGGTCAGTTTTCCGCCCCTATCCTGGTACAACCCTTTATTGATCCAACTGACCCCACAGCCGTCTGGAGAGCGATGAGCACGCTGCTGCTCATCCTCGGCGGTATTTACGCCATGCTGTCGCGCTTTAGTGGCAGTACAACTGGCAACAAACAGTGAGATAAAAATGGCCGAGCAACGAATCAGTTTTATCGACCCCGACAGCATCACCGACGAGGCAATGATCGCGGAATTCGAGCGGTGCGCGAAATTTGGTACACCACGACCGGAAAGCCAGGCGATCCGTGCCCATCGGCCACCCATCATGATGGCATTTGCTACCGCCTGGAAAGACTCATTCCACGAGGGCGTGTGCGATCACAACATCAAGGAATTGTGCAGAGTCTACGTGTCGCGTTCTGTGAAATGCGAATACTGCGGTAATCAGCGCTCCGAAAAGTCACGCAACGCCGGGGTTGTGGAAGCCGACTACATGGACTTACTCAATTTCGAAAAATCAGATCAATACGATGAGCGACAAAAAGCCGCGCTCGCGTATACGGAGGCAATCACCTGGGATGTGGAAACTGATGATGCGCTGTGGAAAAGACTTCACACACATTTCACGGAACCGGAAATTGTTGAACTC
>QNFK01000303.1 GCA_003645495.1 Gammaproteobacteria bacterium | reverse complement strand
TATTGAAGCTCATGGTCGCGCCACGTCGATAGTCGCGAACACTCGGTCCTTTGCCAGTGAATACGGCAACCAGCTCGTGATCGCCGACCTTCAGGTTTTCCATGTGCACGCGATGGACACCACCGCGCAGCAGCGCACCCGCTTCACGGTCGGTATAGAGGTAGTGTGAAACATCCTTGCCATCAATTTTCAGGTTGACCGAATCCAGCGAGAAATACTCGCCGACATCCATGGAGATAAAGAACGCGACCTGGGAGTTTGCCGGGAACAGCAATTCTTCCTCGAGTAGAAAAAGATCCCGGTTAAGATCCAGAACCTCTTTTTTCAATGACTGCACGTCCTCGTCCAGGCTGCGAAACTCTGCCCTGGCCTGGTCTGCCTCAGCGCCCATCGCTTGTGAATTCTCAAGTGCCGCATCAGAAACCAGGATCGGCGCATCCTGCGCGAGCGCCGTTGCCATTCCGGCAATCCATAGGATCGCCGTGATGCAGAAATACCGCTTAATCTTCACCTTTAATTCTCCTGCCTGCAGATCTCGCGTGGAACGTATCGAGACCACAGAACGTCAATCCGACCGATCGTTACTCTCTCAACAGAGCACGAATTTCGGTCAGGTACTTCTCTTCATAACCTGGTTTATATCCATGATGTACATGGCGCACCGTGCCCTCACGATCAACCAGAACTGTTACCGGCATAGCCTCGACCGCATAGAGCTTGCTTACATCTTTGCTTTCGTCGAACAAGACCGGAAAATTTACGCCAAGTTCTTCAATCATTTTCATCGCACGGCGTGAATCGTCATCAATATTTACGCCAAGCAACGTGAAACCAACTCTCTGGTAGCGACCGTACAGATCGTCGAGCAGCGGCATTTCCTGGCGGCATGGTCCACACCACGTTGCCCAGAAATTGATCATGACGACATCGCCACGATACTCACTGAGCCTCAGGTTATTACCGCTCGAACTCTTGAGAACGAAATCAGGCGCTGACTGTCCTTCCAGTGTCGATGAGGCCAGGCTGCTGGCCGCAAAAATCGCGAGAATTATTCCTGGCAAAATTGTTTTTAGTCCTTTCATGATTCACTTCCCTTTGTACCTGGACAGCAATTCACACACGAGCGTGCGAGTACCGTCGTTGGTCATCCATATGAACCCGCCGACCGGCATCAAATTGCAATGCCAGGCGGGGTAGCGAAAAATCCCGAAAAACCGCATAACGGCCGGGCCTTCATCGCCGCCCAAAAGTGACAACCGACGCCATAAACCTAACGCGCATAGTGACAGCCTGGCCCTGGTAGGGGCCGTGATGATGGTCACAAATGGCTGGTCCGGTCTAAACATAATTATGGTCTTATCTTTTGGCACGGAGACAGCAATTCAGCGTAATCCGCTAGGATTACGTTAAATCGCTCATTTTTCAACTTATTCCCGCCTGTATAAATATTGACCCTGCTGGGGTCGGCGACGGGCCCGAAAAAACCGGCCGTACGGGCCCGGTTCCAGAGTCCTATAATAGCTGTATATTTATGAATTTAAAGGGAAAAAGCGTCGGTTTTCAGCGACATTCGGGATTCTTTTTTCGTCCCTGATCGGCGACAGGTTGCCGGCTAGTCCGGGGAGCGCAAGCCATCTGAATAGAACATCTTTCCATCTGCGTCAATGACGATACCTTCGTAATCCGGCAGCGTCGCAATCAGGCGCAGGCCCTGGTCAACGCCCATGACAAATACCGAGGTCGACAGTGCATCGGTCAGCACCGCGTCCGGGCCGATGATCGTCGATGAATGAACTTCGCCAGCCGGTGCGCCCGTCGATGGCACGATGATGTGATGGTAGCGCTCACCATCCTCCTCAAAAAAGCGCTCATAGTCGCCCGAGGTTGAAATCGCCTCATGCTCAAGCGGTATCGTGACAGCCACCGTGTCTTCGTCTCGCGGATCGCGTATCCCGACCATCCACGGTTGACCGCGCCGGTCGCCGAGCAGTCGTGTATCACCGCCCGCAGTTACTCGCGCATGACGCACACCAAGGCTTTGCAACACGACTACGCCCCGCTCGACCGCATAACCTTTTGCGATGCCGCCGAGGTTGATACGCACTCCGGGCTGCAGGAAGCTGACCGTTCCGTCACCACGATTGGTCTCCACCAGGCGGTAATCAATCAGTGGCAGCTCCTCAGCCATCGTGTCTTCGTCCGGGCGCCGCCCCTCACGAAAATCGTAGTGCTGACCGACACTGTCATAGGTGATGTCGAACGCGCCACGGGTAAGAACCGCAATATCCAGGGAGCGCAATATTAGGCCAAATAATTCATCGCCAGCCTCTACGGGCCGGGTGGCAGCGTCGCGATTGATTTCTGAAATACGGCTGTCTTCAATGTAAGTACTCATGAGCCGATCGAGCCTGGCCACCTCGGTGAAGACAGCCGCAACCGCCTCTGGCCCGAGCTCGGGATCGTCGTGCCACAGATAGACACTGATCTCAGTGCCCATGTGTGGCTGGGTCTCGCCATACCACTCGGCGAGCGAAGGTCTTGAAAATATTGTGAATACAAGAAGAACTGACGCTAGTGTAATAGCCAGCCAGGGTTTATCCTTGCTGCCATTACTACTCACCGGGGAGGTGGATTGTGACGTCATTTGTAATATTCCTTGCACTGGTTGCCGTCGTTGTCATGTACGCGATCGGCATCTACAACAGTCTGATCAATTTACGAAATCGTGTCAAAAACGCCTTTGCACAAATCGACGTGCAGTTGACCCGGCGACACGACCTGATCCCGAACCTGGTTGAAGCGGTCAAAGGCTATATGAAGCATGAGCGCGAGACACTTGATGCCGTCATCAGCGCCCGCAACAGTGCCGTATCAGACCTTGATGCAGCCAAACAGGATCCATCCAATGCCGAAGCGATCAAGAAACTCGGCGCCTCCGAAGGCGCATTAGGCTCAGCCCTTGGCCGTTTGTTCGCCTTGTCGGAAGCTTATCCGGATCTCAAGGCCAACCAGAACATGCTGCAGTTCCAGGAAGAGCTCGGCAGTACTGAAAACAAGGTCGCTTTCTCCCGCCAGGCTTTCAATGACACCGTTCTCAGTTACAACAACAAGGCTGAAAATTTCCCCAACAGCATCATTGCCGGCATGTTCAGCTTCGAGCTCGCCAGCTTCCTGGAGATAGAGTCGAAAGAGAAACGCGAGGTTCCAGACGTTAAGTTCACGTAACAAATCGCTGCTTTCGCTGGCGGCATAGCGCTTGTGAATTTCTTCGACGCACAGGATAAGGCAAGACGTGCCACCCGCTGGCTGGTCATTGTCTATGCTATTTCCACTATATTAATCGTTATTGGCGTGACGACGGTCGTCGGTGCCGCGTTGTTTATGATGAGTCAGGAAGGAACGCCGCCGGAGCCGGCTGTTCTCGCCGGTGTTGCGATTCTCGCGGCACTTTTTATTTTCGGCTCAAGCATTTACAAGACCTCGCGTCTCTCGGCCGGTGGCGGACGGGTCGCTCTCGATATGGGCGGCACGCTTATTTCCCCGGATGTGCGCGACCCACAGCGCCAGCAATTGCGCAATGTTGTAGAGGAAATGGCGATTGCGTCGGGGGTCCCGGTTCCGGAAATTTATGTGCTTGAGGAAGAAAGCGGCATCAACGCATTTGCAGCGGGGTTTACTTCCGGGGACGCCGCGATCGC
>QNFK01000302.1 GCA_003645495.1 Gammaproteobacteria bacterium | reverse complement strand
CATGTAATCAGCATAAGCGGCGACGGCGAAGTTCTGATGAACCTGCAGGACACGGCCGCAACGGTGCCATCACTGACAGGCGTCTGTGAGACTGAAGACACGTTATGGCTTACAAGCCTTTTCGGCAACCGCCTTGCTCATCTTGAAAAGGCCGATCTGCGCAATTAGGCAAGCGATAGTAGTACGAAATTTTTGCAATTCACGTCAGCAGAGAAAGAATAATGCTCTTCAACAAAGATGAACTGGAAGAAGCCACGCAACTCGTTCACCGGTTTATTCCGCCAACCCCACAGTATGTCTGGCCACAGATCTGCGAAAAGGCAGACGCTACGGTATGGGTGAAGCACGAAAACCATACACCAACCGGCGCATTCAAAATTCGTGGCGGAATAACCTTTATTGACTGGCTAAAGCGTACCGAACCCGCGACAAAGGGCATCATTACCGCGACGCGCGGCAATCATGGTCAAAGCCAGGCAAGAGCTGCTGCGGCAGCTGGAATGAAAGCAAAGATAATTGTACCGCGCGGCAATTCAGTGGAAAAAAATGCAGCAATGCGAGCATTCGGCGGAAACATTGTCGAATTTGGTGATGATTTCGATGCTGCCCGGCTTGAGGCAGCGCGACTCGCGGAGGAAGAGCACCTCTTCATGGTGCCGCCATTTCATACCGAGATCGTGCGCGGCGTCGCAACCTATGCATTTGAACTCATGGAGGCCGCCCCCGACCTCGATACGATATATGTCCCCATCGGTTGCGGTTCGGGAATTTGTGGAATCATTGCAGTGCGTGACGCACTGGGCCTGAAGACGAAGGTCGTGGGTGTAGTGTCCACGGAGGCCCAAACCGCCAAACTTTCTTTTGAGTCCGGAAATCTGGTCGAAACAGATTCTGCGAATACTTTTGCAGATGGCATGGCCGTGCGCGTCCCCGTTAAAGAAGCGTTTGACATCTACTCAAGAGGTGCAGACAGAATAGTGTCCGTCAGCGACGATGAAGTGGCGGAGGCAATGCGTATTTATTTTCATGACACGCATAATGTGGTCGAAGGCGCAGGCGCGGCGTCTCTTGCAGCCATGCTGCAAGAACGTGATGTGATACGCGGAACCAATGTTGGAGTGATCCTGAGCGGCGGAAATATCGATGCCGATATGTTCGTATCCGTATTACAAGGGGCAACACCAGAGCCCGGTTAGCGATCGGCTTTTAGGGGAACGGATATGAATTGGTATTCAGTAACACGGGCTCCGTTCGCACCGTCAGTCATATTAGTACTAGTTCTACTCAATGGTTGCAGCTCTGGAGAGGCGCCTATGACTACTTCTGAACTCAAAGAATTCGCCGCACAATACACAGCTGCGTGGTGCAGCCAGGATGCCGCCAGCGTTGCGGCCTTTTTTGCGGAAAATGGTTCGCTGAAAATCAATGCCGGCGACCCGTCAATAGGGCGCGATGCAATCACCATGGCGGCACAAGGATTCATGACCGCATTTCCGGACATGGTGGTGGAGATGAATGAGCTCAGCCCGGAAGGTGACTATATTATTTATCACTGGACACTGACCGGCACGAATGACGGGCCCGAAGGAACCGGCAAGGCTGTCCGAATCAGTGGCTTTGAGCAATGGACGATCGGTGCCGACAATCTGATTGCAGAGTCCAGGGGCAATTTCGATGCAGTCGAGTATCAGCGTCAACTTGAATTCGGCGCAAGCAAACCTGAGAATTAAGTTGCACCGGGTAACTCCACTATGCAGCCAAGAATAGAGGCCATGCAAGCCAGGAAACTGGTGGGTATTCGGCGAGAAATGTCACTTGCTGACAATCGAACGGCACAGCTTTGGCGCAGCTTTATGCCGCGACGAAATGAAGTTAAGAATCGCATCACGAATGAGTACATATCGATGCAGGTTTACTCTGAAACAGGTGGTCAGTTATTTTCGCCAACCACGGTATTCGAAAAGTGGGCGGTCGTTGAGGTTTTGAGTCACGACGCTGTACCCGATGGAATGGAAAGCTATTCCTTACCCGGCGGGCAATATGCAGTCTTTATTCACAATGGCCCGGCAAGCGCGGCGCCAAAGACCATGCAGCACATATTCGGCACGTGGCTTCCCGATTCAGGGTACGAACTTGACAGCCGGGAACACTTTGAAATTCTGCCCGATGGTTATGATCCGCTGGATCCACAGGCGCAAGAAGAGGTCTGGATACCGATTCGGTAGTGTCAGGCATCCTGCCGCGATAAATGCCTCGCTACTCCAGCCCCAACTCTGCAACACCTTGTGAAAACACAATATCGACCGGAATGTTTGCGTCGGTCAGCCTGTCGAGATCAGCCTGCAACTGGTCACCGATTACGCCTTTCTCATTGGTCAGCTTGAGCGCGCCTTCATAGTCGCCATCACCCTGCAACGTCAGCAGCAGCTCCGACAGGGAAGCCATCGCCTCCTGCATGCGGTCGAAATCGACGCGGTATGTGCCACGTTCTGCATCTCGCACAAAAGCGCCCTTCTCTGCGAAAAAATTAAACCGCACCATGTTGGCTTTGCCGTGCGCGCTGCTCGCACCAAATCGAATCGAGCGGAACACGCCGGCCATGAAAGTCACATAGTTATCCCGCAGGTCGCTATCACCCAGCTCTCCTGCCTCATGTAAGCGCGTAATCATGTAAAGACCGAGGATATCGGCTTTGCCCTCTTCCATGCTGGATGCCACATCAAGCAATGCTTCTCGAACCGTACCCTTGTCGGTGAGCGTGTTCTTGATGCCCAGACCATGCGCTACTTCGTGAAACATCGTGTTCGCAAAAAATGCATCGAACGTGACATTGGCGCGTTGCGCATCATCGATCAAAACGCCGGCTATCGGATCCATGATTTTTTCGAACTTGGCTTGCATGGCATTCTTGAGTTGCAGGCGCCGCGTTCCTTTCTGCAGCTGCACCTGCTCGTCATTTGGCAGATTTATCGCGATCGTTTTAGATCCGGCATTGCTGTGCCCGGCATAGTAGATAACGTCGTACGCGTTCAGATCGGAATCTGTACCCGGCGTTTCGGCTTTGTAGGCAGCGTCAACCGGTAAACCTCGCTGCAACTCAGGAAGAAACTGTGCAAATTTCGCCAGCCGTTCACTCCATTCCTGATCCTTGATCAGTACATAGGACTCATAGGCGGAGCGATAGCCGAACAGGCGATCTTCGTAAGTCTCGATCGGTCCAATGACCAGCTCTATCGGGTTTGACTTGACGTCCATCCAGGCGAAATCACTTTCCTGGAATTCATCCGTGACCAGTGCGTCTGCGCGCAGCCTGAGATAGTTCGCAAAACCCTCATGTTCTGCCAGGCCTGCCGCTTGTCGCAGCAGGTCGGCTGCATGCGCGAGTTCCTGCGCATACTCGACATGGTAGGGAACCAGTGTCAGTTCTCCCTGCTCATTGCGCCTGACAAACGAATACAAATCCGCCTTGCCTTCCAGGTCCGCCGCCTCGAATTCCTCTTTGGTCATATCCGCCGGATAGAACCTCGCGCCGAGAGGTTTTTCGCCTGCTCCTTCCATGAATGGCGCTTCATCATCCCGGCGATCCCACGGGCCATAGTTCAACTCGGCAAAGCGTCGCGTCTCATCGACACCGATCGATGCAAGCCAGCCCGGGTAATCGTCGCCATAGGCCTGCCGCCAGAAAAGATCATCCATGATTT
>QNFK01000301.1 GCA_003645495.1 Gammaproteobacteria bacterium | reverse complement strand
TTTGCCGTGTTTTCGACCAGGTGTGCGCGTCCGGTAATTCCGGGTGCATGACTTAGGACACCAGCATAAACCAGGCTCATCGGGGTGCCTCTTCTTCGATAGAGCTGGCACCACCACCGGTCATCGTATAGACGCCAGCACGTACAGGACCATGTTTTTCGATACCTGCACGCATAAGGTCAAGGTAGTCAAACCATTCGATGCCCAGGAAGGCGGCAAAATGCATCAGTATCTGGCCGTTCACGCCCAACACGTACAAAAGACCAATATCGCCATCGCGTAACGCAGCGCTTTCTTCCGTCGTCAGATCATATTCACCGAGAATGCCCTCGATGTCATCGTGAAATTTACTTTGCGCTGCTGCGTCGCGATTCAGGACGTAAAGAAACTTTTGTAAGTGATAGAGACTCATGCTGTGCCTAATTTCGGTACCCGGTGAGAACCCAATGCGATGCAAACGTTCTTCGTTTCCATATAAAACTCGAAGCTATAATCACCACCATCACGGCCTATACCGCTGGCTTTCATGCCGCCAAATGGTGCCGGCAGGTGGCGATTATTCTCGGAATTGACCCAGATCATACCGACATCAAGCTCCCGGGCCAGCCTGTGCCCTCTGCCAATGTCGGATGTCCAGACATATCCTGCCAGGCCGTATTCGATATTATTTGCGATAGCTATCGCCTCAGCCTCATCTTTGAAGGAAATCGCCGTCAGTACGGGGCCGAATATCTCCTCCTGAGCAATTCTCATGTCGCTTTTGGCGCCGACAAACAATGTCGGTTCGACGTAATTGCCTGCACCCTCGACTGCCTTGCCGCCGGCCGCAATGTTTGCGCCATCTTCAGTTGCGATGTCGAAATAGCTGCAAACTTTTTCCATGTGCCGGGGATGAATCAGTGGCCCTATCTCAGTCGCTGGATCCAGGGGATGACCGACTCGCAAATTGCCAACCCGCTCCTGCAAACGTGCCACAAATTCATCGTGAACCGATTCCTGGATCAACAATCGACTGGAAGAAGTGCAGCGCTCGCCATTCAGACTGTAAATCATGAAAACCACAGCATCCAGCGCCCGCTCCAGGTCCGCATCATCAAATACGATGACCGGATTCTTGCCACCAAGCTCGAAATGCACGCGCTTCAGCGTTGCCGCGCCCTGCCGCATGATGTGACTGCCGGTCATCGACTCACCAACAAAGGCGACTGCCTTGATTTTCGGATGTTCGGTAAGCGCTTTGCCTGCGTCTTCACCAATACCCTGAACACAATTGAGAACGCCGTCAGGCAGTCCCGCATCGTGCGCGATCTCGGCCAGCATCATCGCCGTGTACGGCGACCACTCAGCTGGTTTGTGCACGACCGTGCAACCAGCTGCAAGGGCCGGCGCGATCTTCCATGTTGAAAGCATAAACGGTGTGTTCCAGGGCGTGATTACACCGACCGGACCGATTGGCTGTCGCATCGTGTAATTAATATGTTCTTCGGCAGGCAGCGACTGTCCATCCCGGGCGCCCGGCGCCATATCGGCGAAGAACCGAAAATTGGCCGCGCCGCGAATCGCTGCTTTGCCCATGAAGCGCATCGCCTGCCCTGAGTCATAGCTTTCAATAAGCGCAATGTCTCTTGCATTGGCTTCGATGCCATCAGCAATCTTGTGCAGAATCTTCTTTCGTTCTTTACCTGGTGTGTTTTCCCACTCGGCAAACGCGGCCGCCGCGGCATTGCAGGCGGCATCGATATCGTCTGCGTTGCCAGCCGCAATCTCACCAATAGTGCTGTTGTCTATCGGTGTTGAGTTTTCGAACACTGCTCCCGATGTGCCAGGGTCTGCTTTACCATCGATAAAATGCGGCAGGACACCGCTGCGGAATCGTTGCAACAACGCCTCGGCCTCGTGCAGATTCTTGTCCAGTTCTGAAGTCATCTGTTTCCTCTACTGCAGGACGAAGCAGGCTAATTGGCGCGTTTCGCCAGGTAGTCTCGTAGATTATTTTTCTTCCAGCGAAGCTGCGGATCTATTTCCTGCATCTCGAACGAAATCGCCAGCGGTGAGGAAGAAGAGATCGGTTCCAAAAAATCGCAAAGCGCTTTGAATATCTTTTCTCCGGCGGCCTGGCGAACATCGAGCGGTCGGCCGTGCGCTATACGCAAGACAACATGTACAAACCCATTATCCCGGTGATTGTCTGCTATCTGGTAATCCGACCTGCTGACTGCACGCGTTCGCAGGCCAGCTAACGGAAACACCTCGACCGTTGCTGCCGTTTCGTGCAGCACATCGATCAGCTCGTCGATGTGCAGCATCCCCGCCAGGTTGTCCGAATATTCGATGATTTGATGAGGCATCGTCATCACTCGTCGTTTGATTGAATAAATTTAACATGTTAAGTATACTGTCCTGAGATTACACGTCAAGCTACACAGCGCGCAGGAACACATTCGATGGCAGACCTGGAAAGAATCAAAGGCTCCATACCGCCGGTCGTCACCCCCTTTCGTGACGGTGATGTCGATTTCGATGCATACGCGGGGCTGATCGATTTTCAGGTAAGGGAGGGCTCGCACGGTGTTTTGGTTAATGGCACCACGGCTGAGCCTTCAACGTTGACGATTGCCGAGCGTAATCAACTCGTCGACATTGCGGTTGAAACTGCCAACGGTAAGGTGCCGGTCGTCGCAGCAACCGGTTCGCAATCGTTGGCCGAAACCGAGGTATTGACGCGGCACGCCGTGAAAGCAGGCGTAGATGCCCTGCTGATAGTGACGCCCTACTACATCAGGCCGCCGCAACGCGGACTGATTGAGTATTACCTGTCGCTGGCCGGCCAACATGAAATCCCCTGGATGATTTATCACATTCCTGGACGAACCGCCGTGAGTGTCACTCTCGATACGATGTGCGAGTTGCGGGAGAAGTCCGCAAATTTTGTCGGCATGAAGCACGCGGTAAATGATCTCGGTTTCGTAACCGAGTGTATTGCCGCACTCGGAAGTGATTTTAAGATCTTTGTCGGTCTGGAGGAGTTGTCGTTTCCCATGATGACGATTGGTGCCTGCGGCCTGATGAATGCAGTGGGCAATCTGCGTCCTGATGTGCTGTCGAAAATGTGTGACGCCGTATGGCAAAGTGACCTGCAGGGCGGCCGCGAATTGCACCAGCGATTGCTGGAAATAAATCAGGCAGTGTTCTACGACACCAATCCAATTCCGATCAAGTACATGATGAAAAAACTTGGAATTATGCCGACCAATGAACATCGACTGCCGATGGTGCCTGCGACGCCTGAGCTGGAAAAGAAACTGGACGGCGTTCTCGAGCGGGCTGGATTGCTGCAAGGTGCTGGCGAATGAAATTCCTGAGTTTTGTTAATAATGGCAAGCATACCTTCGGTGCAGCGACTGATGCAGGTCTCGTGGACCTGGGGGCTTTACACCCGGAGTTCAGAGACCTGAGGCACGCAATTCAGGCTGACCGGCTTGCAGATCTGGCGACTGAGGCAATGAACGCCGATGCCAGCATCGACATTGAGAATGTTGAACTGCTGCCGACGATTCCAAATCCAGAAAAGATTATTTGTATCGGCGTAAATTACGCGAAGCGCAACGCCGAATACAAGGATGGTTCAGAAGCACCGAAGTATCCAAGCGTCTTCATGCGCTCGCGCGATTCACTGGTCGGCCATGAGCAGGACATCATGG
>QNFK01000300.1 GCA_003645495.1 Gammaproteobacteria bacterium | reverse complement strand
TGATCATAAATGGCGAGACTGCCGATATGCATCGGCGTCGTGCCTGTCTCAAGGTACAAAAAAGATGAATCAAGTCCGGACAGCTGTTGCATGGAAAATACTCTGCTGAGCCCCGCTACTAGACCGGGCCCAAAAATATGAACTAACTAAAAAATCAATGATAAAAGATATTGCGCAATCCGCTGATTTCGAATGGCCGCCAATCTTCATCTGCCTGACGCAATCGGTCAGCGATGGCATATAGCACTGCGGGGTTGAACCCCATTCCCAAATGACTGGTGGCGATACCGATGTTCTCCACCCTGTCGCCCGGTGGTAACTTCGCGATTTGCCATGCGACGACTGCGTCTGTTTTACTATAAATCGCCGTTATCGGTACATCAATAGTCGGTGCACGCAATTTCTCCACGCGTTGGCGAATCATTTCATCGTCTATCTTGATTCCCGACACTAACTCGTACAATCGCCAGGCATTCGTTGCTCGTGGATTCCCCAGTGGGCTGCCCAGCGTGATAACGGAGCGCACTAACTGCGGATTACGACGTGCCATTTCCCGGGCAAACAGTCCACCAAGACTCCAGCCGACCAACGTAACTTTGCCGCCAGATTGCTGAAAAAGATCCTCTAACCTTGCGTCGAGTAGTCCCTCTACATCATTTGTTCGGGATGGACCCAGATTCCGGCCCTGCTCCCACCGATGCGCATCATAACCCCAGTTGCGCATATACCGGCGCAAGGTTCGGGTTGAACGATCGGACGCCAGAAAACCAGGCAGGGTCATGACGGCGTGCCCATCACCCGCTGCCAGGTTATTCAACAGCGAATGTGCCGGAATCAACGAGCCTGCCTCGGTCAGCGCGCGCGGCGCTTCCAGCAATGCCAGCCACCAGGAAGGCGCAGTTATTTCGGCAGCATTCGTATTGTCCGTTGTCATAGGCATTTATCCGTATGTATGCGTTCACTATACCGGATTTCAGCACTGGATACGCTGGCCCCGGATTCTTTTTATTGTTGAATAACAGTGCCTTACGCCTGCTATTGGTGCAGGTTACGTATTCTCACGATATTTCCGTCAAGCGGTCGCTGCCTGCAGTTGTGCCTGTGCATCACGAAACTGTGTCGCAGCTTTTCCGAGATAGGTCCGGGCTTCAGCATCGTAGCCATCTGCCGATGCAGACCAGACCCGATTGATATAGCGCTCACCGGCCGCGAAGTTGCTCATGAGATTGGCGTACACCTGGAGGCCGAATAAATGAATCAACGTTTCCCTGGCATCGGCAAAGCGGCGCAAATCATCACGCAGGCGAGCATCAATTTCGTCTCGCAACGAATCCGTCGCAATCGCATCGCCCGCACCCTTCATATCTTCGAGATTGCCCACAATCTTTTCCAGAGAATCAGAAAGTTCAGCACGGTTCGCTGACAACACGGTTGCCGATTTCGCCGTGCCGCGCTCGTGTCTCTTGATGATAAAGACACCAGTGATTGCAGCGAACGCAGCAACTGCGTACATCATCCAGTTGACGGATTCGGTATCCAGTGCCGTAGAATAGGCAGCAGCCAGAAATCCACTGATGAGTAACAGGAAGCCAATTTTCTTCACCATAACTTTTCCTTTCTAGGCAGCCGAGACTACGATATTTATTGCATGACCAACGCCGACCAGCGCTTCACCGACGATCAGGCCTGCAGCGATCGGTATGCCAACGCTTTCACTCCAGGATTCGCCTTTAATTCGATCTGCGAGTTCCCGACCCAGCGTACCTAACGAGTACGTCAAAATAATATTGAACGGCAAATAAAATCCAAGTCCAACAGTAATTCCCAGGCCACCGATAACCGCCGACAGTATTCCACCCAGCGCGGCCCCTGCGGCATATTTCTCTACCGGCACGTTGCCACCCAAAATGCCCTCTACCATACTGGCAAGCGCCTGCCCCTGGGGTGCGGGTAACGCGGTACTACCAAGCGTCATAGCCTCATCCAGAACAAAAATCAGGACGATAATGACAATGGGCCCAAGCCAGGCGCCTATGAACTGCCCCATCTGCTGCATTCGTGGTGTGGCGCCCACCAGATAACCCGTTTTCAGATCAAGCATCAGGTCAGTCGCCTGTGACATGGCAACGCAAGTCGCCGCACCCACCATTATTGCAGCAACAATCGAATCGCCACGCTCCAGCCCTGCAGTTGTAATGATAAGTAGCGTAATGCCTATCAGTGTCATTCCCGAAAGCGGCGACCAGTTGGTGCGGCCTATCGCTTCAGACAGAATGATCCCGGACATCCATATCCAGACCGTGCCCAGCAATGCCATGCCAATTCCACGAGCAATTCCTACTGCCTCTACAGACGTAATCGCGATAATGGCGAGCACAATGGCCGCACCGACGATCGCGAAATACAGGAACTTTATCGGCATTTCGTCTTTCGACAATCCGGACTCCAGTTTCGCCGCATTTTGCATCGAACTTACCGTGCTGATGATCAGCGGCAGTGCTAATGCGACACCCATCATCGCACCACCGATCAACATGCCGATACCAAGCGGGCGGTATAACAGCAATCGCAGCTGATTTGGATCGCTGATCATTTCACCTACAGCGTCCAGTGGAAATCCGCCAGTCGCAGCCAGCATTGGCGACAGAAACCAGTAGGCGACAAAACCACCGATTATAAATGCGACGCCACCACGACCGGCGATGAAACCGACGCCGACCGTCAACAATGACAGGTACCAGATTCCGTTCATATACGGCGGCAAACCGATTAAGACACCGAGATCCCAGTTCTCGAATCCGGTCATTTTTGAAACAAGGTGCACACCCGCACTTACTGCGGCCGCTGACAACAAAATTACAGCTTTGTGGACACCAGCTCCCGGCGATTTTAAAATCGTCGCTACAGCGACACCACCTGGATAGGTGAGCCGTTCAAAGTCAATCATGTGTTTACGCAGCGGGATAATAAACGCAATGCCAAGAAAAGCGCCCGCGATACAACCGAAGGTCATGATCACCGGATCAAACTGATCGCCATAACCAAGAATGAAGATTGCAGGCACCGAGAACATCATTCCGGATGACGCACCATTCACGCCACTTGCAATTGTCTGCACAATATTATTTTCGATGATGCTCTTGCGCCGCAGTACGCCACGCAAAATACCGAAGCCCAGGATTGCGGCAAGCTCGGAGCCTTCGATAGAAAAACCCAGGATCAGGGCCGCATAGCCGATCGAGATGGCGATAATGACACCGAGGATCCAGCCGACGATGACCGCCGTCCAGGTCAGTTCCGGATAAGCCCTGCCAGTAACGGGCGATACAGGCGGCGCAGCAGTCGCGCCGCTCATCGCTCGTCTCTACATCGGTATGCGACAGATACGTGCACACTATTTAACAACTGAACCGCGCTTGCGGCCCGACGACGTTTATTATTCAATTTATTCGTCCTCGTTTTTCGTCCGCGAAGATTATCACAAAGGCTCAAGTCTCGCCGGAAGCTGGCCCTTCTCGAGCACGTCATTTAATTCCTCCGCAAGTTCTTCGCAGGCTGCAACAACGCTGCGCCACACTTTTCTGCGTAACTCAGGCGACATCGACACAAAGTCCGTTCGGTCGGGTACCTTTTTGTTTGGTAATCGCGCAATGAATTCGGGTGAAGGGCAAATCAATATCGTGCGATCGGTATGTTCATTTGCAGG
>QNFK01000299.1 GCA_003645495.1 Gammaproteobacteria bacterium | reverse complement strand
TTTTTTGTTTGTGCATCACCCGGATTTCCGGCGACTCGCGAAAAAAGACGCCAGCCAGAATCTCAGGAAAAAAACACGGTCGGGGCGTAGCGCAGCCTGGTAGCGCACCACAATGGGGTTGTGGGGGTCGGAAGTTCGAATCTTCTCGCCCCGACCAACTTGAGTCGAAAAAACACCTTCCTCCCAAAAAGGGGAAGGTTTTTTTTCGACTCAAGTTGGTCGGGGAACCTGGAACTGAATATTAGTTCGACAAATCGCCGGGAGCGATTTGGAGTGATCTCGCTACGCGAGATCAGCCCGCAGGGCCGAGGACAGGACGTCCGAGCTCTATCTTCTCGCCAACGCGCACGGCGAACTATTGAGCTCAATGTGTCATGCGAATTTGTCTTACATTCTACCTTCGCAAACTCGCCCGTCGGGACGGGCTCCTACAGTTATTCTATTGGCATTGTAGGAGCCCGTCCTGACGGGCGATTCCACTGCGCAGAAATCCAGGCAGCCGGTACAAAAATCAACGCAACCTAAATCGCAGCACCCCCACCAACCAATTTCTTATCCTCAATGCCCAGCAAAATCGGCTCTGCCGTATCCCGATAAATATTAACCTTGGCGTTGTATGCCGTCCGCATCAATCCGTGTTTATCTTTGATTTCCAGCTTCCGAATATTAAATTCGCCACTCTCCATCTGCTCGCCGGTCAGGTAGCACTTGATAGCGGTCACTCTTTCTCCGGACAGCTCAAGGCCGCTTAGCTGGGCCAGGTTGCCCTGGGCGCGGTGCAGGAAAGTAACCGCGTCGAGGTGAACCTGCGATTCTTCCATATCCGTAAGATGTTGCCCGCTGGCATTGGCCAGGAAGTCCCCGACCAGGATCTGGCCTGGCATCGCCGCATCGATCATCCGCGCCAGTTCGATCGTCACATCGCCGACAATGAAATCATGGGTGGTGGGGTTAAGTCCTTCTGCCTGGTGAAATTCGTAGCAGCTGCCTACATGAAAACAGGCGCGCAACCGTGGCACGGTCCTGGCGGTCGATTTGCTTTGTGCAATAGCGTTGTCCGCCAGTACCAGGTGCATGAAGTGGTAAAGATTTACGTTGGCTTCCAGGCCCTGATCGCGATTCCAGATGTAGAAACCGTCACCACTGGATGAACGGGCAAAGTTGATGCTGACATCAAGCTCCAGCATTTTTGCGTGCGCGGAATTCAGGGAATAGGCGAGGCTGTTGAGTTGTGTCATTTGCTCGAACGGCGTTAGCAAGCTGAAACCGACGATATCGAACAATGTTACAGCCCGGCTGGCCACAAAAGTGATGCCATAGCGGCGGATCATTTTCTCGATGATCTGCGTTTCTACAGGATGATCGTTGAGCGCTTGCCGCAGTCGAATGAACTTCGACTCGATGTTCAACAGGCGTGCAACCTTTTGCATCTGCGTCAACGTGAGCTGTCGATCGCCGGAAATTAACTCTGTAATAAACGTCGCAGAGACAGTCTGCGTTGCACGCAGGTCCGCTGACGTTCCGTTGGTGTACTCCGCAATTGCATAGTGCGGGACCACCAGGATAAGTATGCCGTCATCCAGCGGGCACCAGCTGAGAATACTGTTTTGTCCCAGGCACCATTCGGCGTGCAGACAGCTTTCAAGGTGAACCAGGTTGCTGCGTTGGCGCAGGCCCATCTCGTTGGCATGCGGCGCCAGCTGATCGAGATAGGGCGAATAGTTGATGATTCGCCGTACGCCCGACTGGGATAGATCGTCAAATTCCATGCTTTTGCCCAAGTACGCAGTAACTGCAAAGGACCGATTACGAAGGTATCGTTGCTTGCCTGGCGATCAAGGTGGAGGGTCAGGCTGGAGGACAGTGCACAATGACTGATTCCCCATCGGTCACTGGCTTTCGCTGCGTTATCGGTACAGCTGTCGAAAGTAATCAACAAATCAGAACAGCGCAAGTATTATTAAGAACCTGATATAGGTCATTCAAATTCCAGTTAATGCCGGGAGCAGAGAAAAGCCATGTTTTACATAATGTTGACAGTCATTGCGGTATGCAATTGATGGCCGGGGTGGCATTGACTCATATCTACTCCTGCAATCGTGCTTTGCCAGAGATGATCTGAATGAATGTAATGGCGCCGGCGATCGATGACGTGCGACACCTGCAGCAACGACTGCAGGAAAGGCTGGTGCGCACGCCAGTAGTTCGTTGTCGTTCACTGGAGGATCGCCTGGCCGGTGCTGTAGAAATACACGCGAAGCTTGAGTTTCTGCAGCAAACCGGAACCTTCAAGCCGCGCGGTGCATTGTCGGTAATGTTGCAACTGGATGACGTTCAATTGAAAGCCGGAGTTACCGCAGTCAGTGCAGGCAACCACGCTATTGCAACCGCATTTGCCGCCAGGGCCGTTGGCACGAGTGCGAAAGTGGTGATGACAAAAACGGCAAGCCCGGTGCGCATGCAAGCCTGCCGTTCTTACGGCGCGGAGGTTGTACTGGCGGACGATGTGCACACCGCTTTTGACATGGCCGATGCCTTACGTGAGCAGGAACAACGCTATTTCGTGCACCCTTTTGAGGGCCAGGATGTGGTGACAGGCACCGCCACGGTTGGCCTGGAAATCTGTGAGCAGATTGGCGATTTCGATGTGGCTATCATCCCAATTGGCGGCGGCGGACTGTGCGCTGGTATCTCCAGCGCAATTAAGCAGCTTAATCCTGATTGTGAGGTCATCGGTGTTGAGCCAGAAGGCGCCGATTCGATGCACCGTAGTTTCGCGAGCGGCAAGCCGGAATCGATAGAGAAAGTATTGACCATTGCTGACAGCCTTGGCGCCCCATTTGCCATGCCGTACTCCTTTCAGGTGTGCCGGCAGAATGTTGATGAGTTGGTCATGATCGATGACGATCAGATTCGGGATGCGATGAGAATGCTGTTCACAGATATGAAGATTGCCGTCGAGCCGGCATGCGCTGCAACCACTGCGGCACTCTTCGGTCCGTTACGCGGGCGATATGCAGGTAAGAGAGTGGTTCTGGTCCTGTGTGGCAGCAATATTGACTGGGAAACGTATGCCACTCATGCGCGACTAAGCAAATGCTGACAGAGCAACTCAAATCAATTGTCGGTCCGGCTTGTATTACCAGCAGCGCTACTGACCTGGAACCGCACCTTACCGAGTGGCGTGATATCTGGCGTGGCAAGACGCTGCTGATGGTGTCCCCGGACTCCACGGAGCAGGTGTCCGCCGTGGTGCGTGCCTGCAGCGAGGCGGGCACCGCAATCGTGCCACAGGGTGGTAATACCGGCCTTTGCGGTGGGGCAATACCGGATAACAGCGGCGAGCAGGTAATTTTGTCCCTGTCACGGCTGAATCAGATACGTTCGATTTCAGTGAGCGACTATTCGATGGTGGCGGAGGCCGGATGCATCCTGGAGACTTTGCAAAACGCCGCCGATGAGGCGGGTCTTTTCTTCCCGTTGAGTCTTGCCGCGGAGGGCAGTTGCCAGATTGGTGGCAATCTTTCGACTAACGCTGGTGGCATCAACGTGCTTCGCTACGGTACAGCACGTAATCAGGCGCTCGGGCTGGAGGTAGTTCTCGCAGACGGCACGATCTGGAATGGATTGCGCTCGCTACGCAAAGATACCGCTGGTTATGATCTCAAGCAGATGTTCATCGGTGCCGAGGGCACCCTGGGCGTCATCACT
>QNFK01000298.1 GCA_003645495.1 Gammaproteobacteria bacterium | reverse complement strand
TACTTCCACAACATGATCGGCATCCTGACCGAGACTGCTCATGATTCGGCATCGCCGCGTTTTTATGATCCTAAAGTTTTTCCGAAGACACTGGCAGTGCGTGCCAACCCGAGCGGCGTGGGAATTTCCGTTGACGAAGAGGCAAGTGGTGTACCGGATGCACGCGTTCTTTATCCAAACCCCTGGAAAGGTGGTGAATCGCATTTCAGGGACCCTGTGAATTTCATGATTACCGGTTCGATCGCGGTCCTCCGCGCTGCGTCCGACTCGCGGCTCAAATGGCTCACGAATATTCACCGTATGGGCCAGGATGCGATAGCAGCGGGCAGCACCGGCACCCGTTACTACATCATTCCTGCGCAACAACGGCAAAGCGGCGAGGCACGTAACCTTGTTAACCTGCTGCTTGAGGGTGGCATCGAAATTGACCGCGCGACAGAATCTTTTCGCGCCGGTGGTAATCGTTATTCAGCAGGCTCATTCATCATCAACGCGGCACAGGCGTTTCGTCCGTATGTCGTCGACCTTCTGGAAAAACAGACTTACCCCGATACGCGACTGGATCCGGCCGGGGCCATCAAACCCCCGTATGACATAGCCGGTTGGACACTGCCAATGCAAATGGGTGTCGCGGTCGATTTCATTAGAGAGGATCTGGACGTTGACTCGGTGCGCATCAGCGGAGTAGCGCATACACCGGTTGGCGACATACGCGGCAGTTCACGTTTCGGCTACGCATTGAGCCATGAGAGCAACGCGAGTATTAAAGCTGTAAATCGCCTGCTGGCTGACGGTGAAAGTGTTTATTGGTCGAATGAGTCTTTTCGTGCCGGACGTACCTCATTCGCCGCCGGAACATTCGTAATCGAATCCACCGGCGACCAGACCGCAGAACGCGTCGAGGCAATTGCTACCGAGCTTGGAATCAATTTTGTCGGATTGAATTCCAGCCCGGCAGACAACCTCTCAAAATTGCGCCTGCCAAAAGTCGGCCTGTATAAATCCTATGTTGCATTCATGGACGAAGGCTGGACACGCTGGCTACTTGAAGATTACGGGTTCGACCTGGTATCACTGTCAGACGGCGACATTCAGTCGGGTGATTTGAGCAGTCTCGACGCCATCGTCCTTCCACATCCCGATGCACGCGTATTTTTCAGGGACAACGTCGGCAAAATTCTGACGGGTCATCCACCTGGAACGATGCCGGACGAATTTACCGGTGGCCTGGGCCTGGCAGGGGCTTACGCCCTGCAACGTTTCGTTAAGGATGGTGGCACCGTAGTAACGTTTGGTGATGCCAGCGAGTTTGCGATCGGCCAATTTGGATTGCCGATCCGCAACATTGTCTCCGGCGCATCCGGACAGAACTTTTCGATTCCCGGATCACTCATTCGTGCAACGGTCGATACGTCCGACCCACTCGCCTACGGTATGGCCGACGAGGTCGCTGTCAATTTTGTTCGCGGTGCGGCGTATGACGTGCTCGGTCAGGCAGGATGCGTCGATGACTTGCTGAATCAACGCCACTGCAAGGAAGTCACGCGCGGTGGAAGGCCGCTGGTGGAAAAGGAAACAATGTCGAGATTCGAAAGCATCGTCAACTATGTGGAGGAAGATCTCCTGATGAGTGGCTGGGCTTTAGGCACGGAACATATCGCCAGCAAATCCGCAATGGCACGAGTGCCGCACGGTGAGGGTGAAGTAATTTTGTTCGGCTTCCGACCACAGTTTCGTGGCCAGCCAAGGGGCACGTATAAATTGATTTTCAACGCATTGCACGCGGCGACAATTGATGGTGCAGGTGACTAATTATGATGACCGGCACTTAGGCGAAATCAGAGTCCGCTTTCTACGACAAGCGGATATCGCAGACTCAGCCTAGCCTCTCGACTATGGAATCATCTGAAATCGCAACAACGGATAGCATCGATTCTCGTGTTGATCGTAATATTTACGCTTTCATGGCGGTGCTTTTTGCTGCCACCGCGATAGCAGGTTTTACACCGAACTCAATCGCCATTCTTTCAGGTACCAAAGCCAGCCCTCCGCTAATAATACATTTTCATGCTGCGGCGATGTCTTCGTGGCTTCTGTTACTCGCAGTCCAGGCATCGCTCGTCGCCTCGAACAAGACGCACATTCACAAACGCCTGGGCATGGTATCTGTTGTACTGGCACCCATTATCGTGTTTTTGATGCTCGCGATAAAGATTCCACTTTTTCTCGATAGCGATTTCGCAACACCTGCCCGCGGCGTAGTTCAAATCAAAAGAATAGGTCTGTTTTCAATATTCTATGTTTGGGCTTTCCTGTCTCGCAGGACTGACTCTGCGGCGCATAAGCGTCTGATGTTTTTGGCGACACTCGTCATCATTGACGCTGCTTTCAACCGGCTATCTTGGCTGCCGATGTTCGGGTTCGAGAACGTATTGGCGGTCCGTCAGCTATATGTATTGATATTGCTTGTTCCGCTGCTTGTATATGACGTATTGAAATCAGGCCGGATTCATAGAGTTAATATTATTGGCTCTTGCCTGGTAGTCGCATTCACAATCGTTGCAAGCTCCTTATAGTGACTCGTATGGCCACTATGGGTTGCGAACGATCCTGACAATCAAGAAACACTCGAAAAGTAGATAATTGTCCCTGGTAGAGGAGATTTTTGTTCCAGTCGCGGGCGCTCCGATTCCTTGAAGCTTATGTCTATGCCTTTCATCTGCATCCACTTGATCTGGATCGCCAACTTCTCAGCCAACGTACTCGACTCCTGAGAAAGTCTCACCACGGTAGGCAAGGAATTGACAACCAGGGCGTCTCTCATTCGGCATATGATTTGCATGATTACTAGTCAATGGGATAGGAGCTTCTGACACTACGCTTGACGGGCGTGCAACGTGTCGACGGAGTTCACAGAATTATGTTAAAGGCCCTGAAAGTCCGCTTTTCCCGAAAGCAGTCGTTCAAGCCGGCCGAAATAGCCCGAATTTAAGTTCCGCTTTCGGCCAATACAGTCAGTCAGGCACCTTGATCTGCGGCCTGTACCAATCACCGAGTAAATCGGTCGCCTGGGTACCGCCGAACTCTCCATGCGAATCAACAAGACCGTGACCATCAATCCGGAGCATTAGTGCGGGATGCGATTTGGCTCTGTACCAATACCAACCTGGATTGATCGGCGTGTCGGATGTCCAGTGGGTAGTATTCACGTTAGCCTTGGCCCGTGTCTCAGGTGACAAGCGAGCTTCTATCTCGGATGAAAACAATATACACACAAGCCGCACACGCTGCTTCATCATTCACGGTCAAAGAATCCTGAGCAGACCACACCTGGTCAGCCAGCTCCTCATTAACCAATAGAGCTTCTATGTAGCTTTCTAGCATGGCCAGAGGATAGATGGCCTGATCATTGACAGATTGCCCTAGTCAAATATCGTCTATTTTTGGAGAAATTTGGCTGCTTCTGATTCAGTAGCGCAATGTCCGCTTTTCTCTGCTGATTCAATCGGTGAACGCAACACCTACACTTTAGAGGAAGAGAAGGAGGTGTTGCTTATGAGTTATCGAGCGAGGATCTATTATACGGATTTGGATAAGGCGTTGATGTGGGATCGTTGGCAGGCGGGTGATTCGTTGCGAGAGATTGCGCAACTGTTTAGTCGGCACCATTCTTCGATTCGTGGCATTTTCAAGCGCTCTGGCGGTATGCGCCC
>QNFK01000297.1 GCA_003645495.1 Gammaproteobacteria bacterium | reverse complement strand
GCAGAGCTTCTCATGCGCCGCATAACGCGCAGCATGGACAAGCAGTTTGTCTACCTCAAGAGACACCTGAACCCGCAGCAGGCGAGCCAGGTCATGGCGCTCAAGTTGCCGGGTGTGAATGTGTTACGCGAATATCGCCGCTATTACCCTGCCGGTGAGATAGCGGGTCACCTGGTTGGTTTCACCAGTGTCGATGACGATGGCCAGGAGGGACTCGAACTCGAATTCAATCATTGGCTGAGTGGTGAATCGGGCTCGAAGCGCGTGCTCAAGGACAGGCTGGGCCGCGCTGTCGAGAATGTGGAGAGCATCAATGCGCCAAAACACGGCAAAGACCTGCGTTCCAGTATCGACTTGCGACTTCAGTACCTGGCTTACCGGACGTTGAAGGCAGCGGTACAGCAGCACAAGGCTGAGTCCGGTTCGATTGTCATAGTTGATGTCAAAACGGGCGAGGTGCTGGCGATGGTCAACCAGCCGACTTACAACCCGAACGATCGCACCCAATACTCCGCCGAACGGTATCGCAATCGTGCGATCACCGACATTTTCGAACCGGGTTCCAGTATCAAACCGCTGATTTTGGCTGCGGCACTTGAGAGCGGCCGTTACCGGGCCAGCAGTATGGTCGATACGTCGCCGGGCTACGTCGTCGTCGGGCCAAAGAAAATAGAAGACCCGCGCAATCTTGGCAGAGTGAGTCTGACCACAGTTCTTTCGCGCTCAAGCAATGTCGGTGCAACCAAGATTGCAATGTCGCTTGAGCCGGATCAGCTGTGGAATGTGATGGCGAATTTCGGCCTTGGCTCGCTGACTTCGAGTGGCTTCCCGGGAGAGTCTGCCGGCCTGCTGACGCATTACAACGATTGGCGAAAAATCAGTCAGGCAACGCTCGCCTATGGCTACGGTGTCTCGGTTACGCCGCTGCAGCTCGCGCAGGCTTATGCAGCAATTGGCGATGCCGGCAATCTGCGGCCAGTGTCGCTGGTGAAGCTCGATTCGCCAAATGACGGTCAGCAAATAATCGGCGAGGATACGGCGACGGCAATCTGTCACATGATGGAAGAAGTCGTGCGCCCAGGCGGCAGCGGATCTGCTGCGGGCGTCGATGGATATCGTATTGCCGGCAAGACAGGGACATCGTGGAAGTCCGCCGCGGGGGGCTATTCGGAGGACAAGTACTTCTCAATATTTGCCGGTCTTGCACCGGCGAGTGATCCGCGGCTCGCCGCGGTGATCGTCATCAATGAACCGACTGGCGACCAGTACTACGGCGGTGAGGTTGCAGCACCTGTTTTCTCCGAAGTCATGACAGAGTCGCTCCGGCTTCTTGCGATTGCACCGGATGCTTTGCCAACTGCACCGGCCGGTAGTTTGGTACAGGCAATGAGTCAATGAGCATGCCGGCCGAGATACTCACATCCAATACCACGCTCGATCAATTGCTGCGCGGGCTGGGTGACGCTCCTGCGATTGTCGTCAGTGGCATCTCGACTGACAGCAGGACCCTGAGGAAAGGTGATGTATTCCTTGCCTGCCAGGGCGCTACCGCGCACGGCATCGAGTTTCTCGATCAGGCAATTGCAGCGGGTGTTGCGGCGGTTGTCTGGGATTCTGCCACGACCGACGGCGTTGACCCGGGCTTGTTGCCCGTACCGGCGATTCCTGTCGAAGGTCTGGCAGGGCATATCGGTACGATTGCCAATCGCTGGTTCGATACACCATCGCGGAGCGTTCGAATTGCAGCTGTCACCGGCACCAACGGCAAGACCACGGTTGCCTACCTGATCGCAAAGTGCCTGCAGCTGCTCGACCAGAAATGCGGCTATGTCGGCACACTCGGCAGTGGCATCGATGAAATAGAAGGGGCAGGGGGCATGACGACGCCCGCCTGCGTTGAATTAAATACATTGCTCGCTGGTTTTCGTGATCAGGGTGCGCGGCGAGCCGCGATTGAAGTGTCATCACATGCGCTGCAACAAAAACGCGTGGATGGCATGTATTTTGATGCAGCGATATTCACCAATCTTAGCCGCGATCACATCGATTACCACGGCGACATGCAGGCATACGGCGAGGTCAAGGCAAGGCTTTTTCTCGACAACGATATAAGCCACCGCATCATTTGTATCGACTCTGACTTCGGCGCGGAACTTGCTGCACGTTGCCCGAGCAATGTCATTGTTGTCTCGACACAATTCGACCGTGAAAGTAACGGCATTCCATATGTTTTCGTGCGCGGCGTAGTCACTAATGCGGCGGGTTCGAAAATATCGATAGCGAGTTCCTGGGGAGCTGCAGAAATTCACTTGCAGTTACCTGGAGAATTCAACGTTACCAATGCAGCCGAGGTGCTCGCGCTGCTGCTCGCATGGGACGTTCCCCTGGATGAGGCCTGCTCGGTGCTCGGTAAGGTCACGGCGCCGCCTGGAAGAATGGAGCTGGTTAAACCAGGGCAGCATGACCAGTTGCCAGCGGTCTATATCGATTACTCGCATACACCGGCAAGTCTTGACGCGGCACTTAGCGCCTTGCGTGCACATTGCGCAGGCAAGCTGTGGTGCGTATTCGGTTGCGGCGGCGATCGCGATCGCGGCAAGCGACCGCTGATGGGAGAAATCGCGATGCGTCTCGCGGATCACGCCATTGTCACCAACGACAATCCGCGATCGGAGCCGCCAGCGCAAATTGTCGCTGATATCACAAAGGGCATGGGCAGTGACGCGGTCGTGATCGAAGACCGTCGCGCGGCAATAGCGCACGCGGTATCTTCGGCGGCAAGCGATGACATCGTTCTGATTGCGGGCAAGGGCCACGAGAACTATCAGATTATCGGCGCAGAGCGAACCGTCTTTTCGGATATTGAAACTGCTGAGGCGAGTCTGCTGACGCGACTGCACGAGGTCGCGGCCGCGAAATGATGGAGAGCACTTTGGCATACGCAGCGGATTCGATGCAGGGCACTCTCCACGGTGGGGACGCCTCGTTTTGTGGTGTCAGCAGTGACTCACGCACGCTGCAATCCGGTGAATTGTTTTTCGCGTTGCAGGGGCCGAATTTCGACGGCTCTGAATTCGTTGCGATGGCAGAAGAACGGCAGGCTGCCGGAGCAGTCGTGCAGAAAATGGTGAGTACGGAACTGCCCATTATCGTTGTTGACGACGCGCAGAAAGCACTGGGCAAGCTTGCGGCGGACTGGCGCAAGCAAATGCCGGCGCGCGTCATCGGCATTACCGGCAGCAACGGTAAAACCACACTCAAGGAACTGGTCGCCAGTTGTTTGTCGCTTTCCGCCAAAACACTCGCGACGCTTGGCAACCTGAATAATGAAATCGGCATGCCCCTGATGCTGTTGCGGCTTGCGCCGGAGCATCGCTATGCGGTTATCGAAATGGGCGCAAACCACGCTGGCGAAATTGCCTGGCTGACATCGCTTGCCGAGCCGGAGGTTGTGGCAATTACCAATGCTGCACCTGCGCATCTGGAAGGATTCGGGTCGCTCGACGGTGTTGTCAGGGCCAAGGCTGAAATCCTGACGGGCACAGCTCGTCCGCAATTCGCAATCCTCAATGCTGACGATGAGGCTTACGCTTTCTGGCTCGCAAAGGTCACCGCTGCGACAGTGCTGAGTTTTGGATTTGCGCCGGCGGCGGATGTTCGTGCCAGCGACGTGGTCGCGACAAAAGACGGATCAACATTTTTATTGCATATGCCTGATAGCGATCT
>QNFK01000296.1 GCA_003645495.1 Gammaproteobacteria bacterium | reverse complement strand
GCGGGTCGCCGGTATCAATGACGAAAGCGGAAACAGTTGGTGATTTCCCACCACCGTTTACAGTATTGGTAAACAACACGATGTATTTTGCAACCGACCCTGAGGTTATCCAGGCCTTCTTGCCATTGATCACGTAGTGCGAGCCATCCGCAGACAATTCCGCCCTTGTTAACATCGCTGCGGCGTCAGAGCCTGATTGTGGTTCGGTCAGTGCATAGGCTCCGTTTACCTCTCCGGAGGCAACCGGCCGCAGGAATTTATCTTTTTGCTCCTGCGTGCCGAATTCGAGTAACGGCACGCCGAACAGGGAGTTGTTCACTGAAACAATGGTGCCGTGTGCGGCGTCAGCCGCAGAAATTTCTTCAACAACGATTGCATAACTAATGGTATCGAGGGCGGAGCCACCAAACTCCTCGGGAATCTCTATGCCCATGAAGCCCAGCTCGCCTGCCATTTTGATGGATTGCAGCGGAAATTCTCCGCTAGCATCAAATTCTGCTGCTATTGGCGCAATCTCCTTTTGTGCGAATTCGCGTGCCGCATCCCTGATCATTTCCTGTTCTTCGGTTAATGCAAAATCCATGGTTCCTCCTTTTCGACAGGGAATTATACGTTGCAATTAAAATCCTGAAGCAGGTTTTTTTTGGCTGTGGATCATTGAGTTCAAGGAGGTCATTTATAAAAAAGAATAGTTATAACAGAATGTTATTGGTCAAACTTGATGTGAAATATATTGGCTATTCACCCCTAGGTTTTGCATGACCCCCGGACAGTTTCAGCATAAGATAGCGGACGGTCACATCTGGACCATCTTTCTATTTCTGCAGGTAAAGAGGAGCGAACAATGACAATTCAAGCAGGCGATAAAATGCCATCGGGTGTATTTGCTGTAATGACCGAATCCGGACCGGGGGCAATGTCTGCTGATGAGCTTTTCACCGGCAAGAAAGTGGTTCTCGTGTCTGTACCAGGTGCTTTTACGCCGACTTGTTCCGCCAGCCATCTCCCGGGATTTCTCGAAAATGCCGCTGCGATAGCCGCAAAAGGTGTCGATTCAGTCGCTTTTGTTTCGGTGAACGATGTCTTCGTCATGCACGCATGGGGCAAGGATCAGAACGTAGATGGCAAGATCACGATGCTTGCTGATGGTAATGGCGACTATGCGCGGGCACTTGGCCTTGAAATGGATGGCACGGCGTTTGGCATGGGAATGCGCAGCAAGCGATTTGCAATCATTGCTGACGACGGCGTTGCAACGCACGTTGCGGTTGAAGCGCCGGGTCAGTTCGAAGTGAGTAAAGCCGAGTCCGTTCTCGAGAACCTGTAACCAGGGCTGCAGGCACGCGTTGTTGCGGTTATTGGCTTATCGCCGCTTCGAGCTCCGGAACGATCGAAAACAGATCGCCGACCAGTCCGATATCGGCAACCTCGAATATCGGCGCATCCGCATCCTTGTTGATCGCGACAATCGTGCCAGCATCTTTGATCCCGGTTAGATGTTGAATGGCCCCGGAGATGCCGATCGCGACGTATAAGTCCGGCGCTATGATCTTGCCGGTCTGGCCAACCTGCATTTCATTGGGCACATAGCCGGCATCTACCGCAGCGCGTGAAGCGCCAACGCCAGCGCTCATTGCATCAGCAAGTTTGTAAATGATCTCGAATTTTTCCGCGCTGCCAAGTGCACGCCCGCCGGAGACCACTGTCGTTGCGGTTTGCAGGTCCGGGCGGTCAGATTTGCCAGCCTTAAGTTCTACAAATCGGGTGTGATCCGGCAACTCCGCATCCACGGACGTTGTTTCCACCGCAGCCGAACCGTCCGCGGCAACGGCGCGGTATGAGGCATTTCTCACGGTAGCTACGACCGTCTTATCTGCGGGAGCCTCGACAGTGACGATTGCATTGCCGGCATAGGTGGGTCGCTTGAAACTGTGGCTACCCAACACGGTCATTACATCGCTAATCTGATTGACGCCAAGCAATGCAGCAACTCTTGGCATCAGGTCTTTGCCAAAAGTTGTTGATGGACCGAAGATGTGCGAATAGCCATCAGCCAGCGCGGTGATCTGTGGCGCAAGCATGGCAGCCAGCAAGTTCGCATTTGCTGCGTTGTCGACACGGATGACCTGGCTGACGCCGGCCAAAGTTGCAGCCTCAGCAGCGAGCGCCTCACCATTTTCTGCGAATACACCGACGCTGATCTCGGCGTCCGGTAACTCGCTGGCACACGCCACGCATTTTGCGGTACTGAGATTGAGTGCCGCGCCATCATGTTCCGCGATTATTAATACTTTGGACATTACAACAGCCCCTTGTCTTTCAATGCGGCAACGAGCCCGGCAACATCATCTACTATGACGCCACGCTGACGTTCCAGCGGCGGCTCAAAATTCGTTTCTTTGATCTCTGTCGCAACTTCGACGTCGAGATCCGCGAACGGAATCTGCTCCAGCGGCTTCTTCTTCGCTTTCATGATGTCGGGCAGCTTGACGTATCGCGGTTCATTCAGACGCAGATCCGTGGTCACCACGGCGGGCAGGTCCACTTCGATTGTCTCGAGGCCCATGTCAACCTCTCGGGTGACTGTGACTGCCGTACCCTCGATCACCACAGCGGAGGCAAATGTGGCCTGTGGGCGGGCCCATAACGCCGCCAGCATCTGGCCGGTCTGGTTGTTGTCATTGTCGATCGCCTGTTTGCCAAGCATGACCAGCCCGGGGTTCTCTTTGTTTACCAGCGCCAGCAAGATTCGGGCGCAGGTGAGCGGGTCGGCGGCATGGTCGATTTCTACCTGAATGGCGCGGTCGGCTCCCATGGCGAGCCCGGTGCGCAGTTGCTGTTGCGTCTCAGTGCCACCAATTGAAACTACAATCACCTCGCTGGCGTCCCCCCGTTCCCTGATTCGCAGCGCCTCTTCGAGCGCAATCTCGTCAAACGGGTTGATGCTCATTTTGACGCCTTCAGTTTCCACGCCGCTGCCATCGGACTTCACGCGCACGCGGATATTTGAGTCCACAACGCGTTTCAGGCCCACAAGAATTTTTTCCACGAATGAAGCTCCTGACTACGAATAAACGGTGTTGCAACGGTCGCTCAGCCGCCGGGGCGCTTATTGTGTCGGAGGTCATACCTGTGTACAAGGTGCTAACCCGAATAATTCATGAGTGCCGGCTGCCAATAAGTTTTGCAGCCTTTGATTTGATCAGATGACCAATGTTCAGACCATATCGAAGCGCTGCGGTTATCGCCTGCAGGCACAGCAACCGACAGTCCCGCCCACTCACGAAATATTCGGGTCGATGACAACTTCCGCGAACGGACCAGATCGGGGTCGAATATGAAGACATTTCATGAACTGATAAATACCACCCAGCTAATCGATTTGCTTGCTGTAGCAGATTGCCGGCTCATCGACTGTCGTTCTGACCTCATGCAGCCGGAGAAAGGTCGTGCCGACTACCTGGCCGGTCATTTGCCGGGCGCCGTGTTTGCGGACCTCGATGTGGATCTGGCGGACCCGATTACCAGCACCAGCGGGCGACATCCGCTGCCAGAGGTTGAGCGATTTCGCTCTGTTCTCGAAAGCTGGGGCATTAGTAATGACACCCAGGTTGTGGCGTATGACTACGCCAACGGTGCGTTGGCTGCGCGTCTCTGGTGGATGCTTCGCTGGATGGGCCACGAGCGAGTCGCGGTTCTGGATGGCGGTATAGCTGCATGGAACGCGACGGG
>QNFK01000295.1 GCA_003645495.1 Gammaproteobacteria bacterium | reverse complement strand
TCTGGTATTAAGCAGTTGGGAATCGTCCGTCGGGATGGATTCCTGCAATCTTAAAGAGCAACTGCAGGAGCCTGTCCTGACGGGCGATTCCTGACTTGGCCGCATGTGCCAGTTTCATCGTGCGCCAGACACCACCCCCACAATTCTTTTCAGCAGCGCATTAACCGGTACAATGCCGCTTCTGGTTCTTTGCCGATCGATGTCGACAGAGTTTATGATCTGGATAATCTCAATTGCTGTTGCCGGAGTTGCGCTTGTTGCGACTCTTTATAACCGCCTGGTACGTGATCGTAATCGGGTCGATGCTGCGTGGAGCGATATTGACGTACAGCTGCAACGGCGCCACGACCTGATTCCACAACTGGTCAAGGCTGTTGACGGGTATGCCGGGTATGAGCGCGCGACATTGGAAGCGGTTACCACGCTGCGCGCGGAGGCGATGAAATTTACTGGCCCAACTGACATCGACCGGCGTGGCGAGAAAGAGCAACAGTTGGGTGAGGGTTTGCAGCGCCTGATCGCCGTGGCCGAGCAATATCCTGACCTGAAAGCAAACGAGAATTTTCTCAGCTTGCAAAACGACCTGGTGGAAACAGAGAACTACCTGCAATTTTCCCGGCGCTTCTACAATGGATCGGTACGTCAGCTCAACACGCGTGTGGAAACGGTGCCGAACAATCTCATAGCCAGCGGTTTTGGTTTCAGTCAACGCGAATTTTTTCAGAAAACATCGGACGAAGCCGCGGCGGTTCCGCGGATCGATCTCGGAAAAACAGAATGAAAAGGATATGGCTCGCCTGCCTGTTACTGCTTCCCGCGCTTTCGTTTGGCGACGAACGCATTCTCAGCTACCACAGCGATATTCTCGTCAAACAGGATGGCTGGATCGAAGTCACGGAAACCATTCGCGTTCGTGCCGAAGGGGTGCAGATTCGCCGTGGAATTTTTCGCGACTACCCAACCCGGTATGAAGACAGGTTTGGTAACGATTTACAGGTCTTGTATGAACCGCGCGCCGTATTGCGCAACTCTGCCAGCGAGGAATTTCGATCTGAAAAAAGAGGCAATGGCGTTCGCACATACTTCGGTCGATCCGATGTGATGCTGAATCACGGTGAGCATACCTACACCTATCGCTATGATGCCGGTCGCATGCTTGGGTTCTTCGACGACTTCGACGAGCTCTACTGGAATGTCACGGGCAACGGCTGGAATTTTCCGATTGATCGTGCATCGGCAACGATTTCGTTCGAATTTGACGTGCCACCCGGCTCATTCGGTATTGACGCCTACACTGGCGGGTTTCGCGAAAACGGCAAGGCCTTTAACGCGACCATAGACGCCAACGGCAATGTGCAATTTGAAACGACGACGCCACTCGGAGTTGGCAAGGGATTGACGGTCGCCGTCAGCTGGCCAAAGGGTCTGGTCGACGAGCCGAGCGAAATGCAAGAACTGATGTGGGTGCTAGCGGACAATCTAAATCTGCTGATCGCGCTTGCCGGTCTTGCCGCAATTCTGAGCTATTACATCCCGGTCTGGAAAAGCTTTGGACGTGATCCGGAGCCGGGTGTCGTATTTACTCGTTACGAGCCGCCTGGCAGTTTCTCACCAGCATCGCTGCGCTACATAGAGCAAATGGGCTACGACGATGCGACGATGACGGCTGCCGTCGTGAGTCTCGCGGTCAAGGGCTATTTGCGTATCAACAAAGATGACGATGATGAGCACACGTTGCAGCGCAAGGATCCGGGCGAAAATCCACCGCAACTCGCAACCGGCGAACGTGAATTACATGATGCATTGTTCGAGGATGGTGATTACGTAATCCTCGACGACAAGTATCACAAGCTGCTCGGCAACGCGCGATCCGAGCATCAAAAATCGTTAAAACGTGATTACAAGCATCGTTACTTCAGGACCAACGGTGCGCTGAACCTGCCGCCTCTGCTTATCATGCTTGTCAGTTCGCTGGTCGCGCTCAGGGTTGCGTCGGGACCCACAGTTTTCGTATTCGGAACCATTGCGCTGGAGCTTGTGTCCATCGTAGTGTTCGCGATCATAATGAAACGACCAACCCCTGTTGGACGTCGGTTGCTCGATGAGATGAGCGGTTTTCGCGAATACCTTGAAGTCGCAGAGAAGGACGAGATGAATCTGAGGAACCCGCCACACAGGACGCCGCAATTGTTCGAACAGTATTTGCCATTCGCACTGGCGATGGGTGTCGAACAGCAATGGGCAGAGCGTTTCACAGAGGTCTTTGCCGGTCTCCAGGGGCCCAACCAGACGTCGTACCATCCGTCCTGGTACAACGGTTCGTGGAACAGCCTTGACCTCAGCAGCAATACAGCGAGCTTAAGCAGCGGTCTCGGCAGCGCCATCAGTTCATCAGTGACCGCGCCAGGATCATCGTCGGGAAGTGGCGGTGGCGGATTTTCTGGTGGCGGCGGTGGTGGCGGCGGCGGCGGTGGCTGGTGACGCCCGTTCCGGGCTCTGCCTGTACAGGCAGGCGCTTTTTCCAATAATTACTAACAAAGGATCATCCCGGTTTTGAATCAACATATCTACCAGCGTAGACCTGTGAGCAACAGCGCGATACCAACCGTAATTTTCGGCTTGCTTGTTGCCAACGGGCTCGTATTTGCGGCACAGCAAATGCAGCCAAACATGATGGCCTACTATTTCGCCCTGTGGCCGCTGGGATCGCCGCGACCCGAGTTTCAGGTGTGGCAATTGCTCAGTTACGGTTTTATGCACGGCGGCCTCAATCACATTTTCTTCAACATGTTTGGCCTGTGGATGTTTGGCCGGGATATCGAGAACGTACTGGGGAGCAAGCGATTCCTGATTTACTACCTGACCTGCGTTGTTGGTGCCGCCATTGTGCAGCTGACCGTGGCCGGGCTGCAGGGCGGTATTTATCCCACTGTTGGCGCGTCAGGTGGGGTATTCGGACTGTTGCTGGCCTATGCCATGTTTTTCCCCAATCGGACAGTGATGCTGTTGTTCCCGCCCATTCCAATGAAGGCCAAGTACTTTGTGCTTGGTTATGGACTGCTTGAGCTCTATCTCGGTGTGAGCGGTCGTAGCCCCGGTGTGGCAAACTTCGCGCATCTGGGCGGTATGTTGTTTGGTTTCATACTATTGCACCGCTGGCGCAGTTCACGAAGGAGCTAGGAGCTTGTCGGACTTAGGGGATCGTAGCGAGGTGATGGGAAACGCAGGCCATTTAGTCGATCGTTTGAGGAGAATGGTGGTTCCATTTGACGAAAAGGATCGAATAAATGGACTTGTTTCCCATCGCCGCAGTAGATTCGGCCTAAGTCCGACAGGCGCCTAGACATTGGAAAATATTGTTGCACTGGTTGCTGCCACAATCGTACTCATTCTGATCCCGGGGCCGAATGTTGCGCTGATCGTCGCTAACAGCCTTCGTCATGGCCTCAAATTCGGCCTGATCACTGCGCTAGGTACTACGGTTGGCATTGCCGTACAGCTTTTCATCGTCATGGTCGGTTTTGCCGCATTGGTTGAGCGCGTCGCCGGCGCATTGACCTTTATCAAATGGTTCGGTGTCGCGTACCTGGTATTTCTCGGCATCCGGGCATGGGGTGAGCCTGCCTCGGACCTGTCAGGAATCAATCCGCAATCTTCCGGAAACGTATTCTGGTATGGCGTCCTGCTGGCGATCGTCAATCCGAAAACCCTCTTGTTCAACGCTGCATTCCTGCCAC
>QNFK01000294.1 GCA_003645495.1 Gammaproteobacteria bacterium | reverse complement strand
GAAAAGAATGTTAATCAATGCAACTCAGGAAGAAGAGTTGCGCATGGCGATGGTCGACGGCCAGTTACTGTACGACCTCAACATAGAACTGCCATCCGGCGAACGTAAAAAAGCCAATATCTATAAAGGCCAGATCACCCGCATCGAGCCAAGCCTCGAGGCAGCGTTCGTCAATTACGGCGCAGATCGGCACGGCTTTTTACCACTGAAGGAAATCTCGAGCGAATACTTCGTCTCCAAGCCGGCGTCCGGTGGCAAAATCCAGATCAAAGAGGTCCTGAAAGAAGGCCAGGACATCGTCGTCCAGATCGACAAAGAGGAACGCGGCAATAAAGGCGCGGCGCTCACCACTTTCGTCAGCCTGGCAGGCCGCTTCATCGTGCTGAAACCTAACAAGGAACGTTCCGGCGGCGTCTCGCGGCGCATCGTTGGTGAAGATCGCGACCTGGCCAGACAATCCTTGCGCGACATTGATGTGCCCTCCGGTATGAGCGTCATCCTGCGCACGGCTGGTATTGATCGCAGCGCTGAAGAGTTTTCCTGGGATCTGCAGAACCTGCTCGCAGTCTGGGAGACAATCAAGAAAGTTGTCGTCGAACGACCATCGCCATTCCTGATTTACCGGGAAAGCAATGCGGTGATCCGGGCACTGCGCGATTACATGACCAATGAAATCGGCGAGATCCTGATCGATGACCAGAAAACCTACGATGAAGCAGCTGAATTCGTTGGCCAGGTAATGCCGCACAACCTGCGCAAGCTCAAACACTATGTCGATCCTGTACCGTTATTCACTCGCTACCAGATCGAATCGCAGATCGAATCAGCGTTTTCCCACACCGTTACCTTGCCCGCCGGGGGCAGCGTGGTTATCGATCACACCGAGGCAATGGTTGCGATCGACATTAACTCCGCCCGCGCGACCAAAGGCAGCGACATTGAGGCAACTGCGCTAAACACGAATCTGGAAGCGGCTGATGAGGTCGCCCGCCAGCTGCGGCTGCGCGACCTTGGCGGTCTGGTCGTTATCGATTTTATCGATATGGGTCCACAACGAAATCAGCGCGAAGTTGAAAATCGTTTGCGTGACGCTGTACGACAGGATCGGGCGCGCGTGCAGATTGGCAAGATTTCACGCTTTGGCCTGCTGGAGATGTCACGACAACGCCTGCGCCCGTCACTCGGAGAGTCGAGCCACCTGGTTTGCCCGCGCTGTAGCGGAATCGGCAACATCAGGAGCGTCGAGTCGCTTGCGCTTTCAATTCTCAGAATCATTGGTGAAGAAGCGCGTAAAGAACGCACGGCAAAGGTCATCGCACAGTTGCCGGTAGAAGTCGCAACTTACTTGCTGAATGAAAAACGTGACTGGGTGCAGAGCCTCGAATCAAGCAATGAAACGCAGGTTATCCTGGTCGCCAATCCGGCATTAGAGACACCACATTTCGTCATTCGCCGGGTCCGTGACGACCAGGTAGAGCTGTCCGAAAATATCGGCCTTAGTTACACGTTGTCTGACGTGGACGAAGAGCCCACCAGCACGCAGGCGATGCAACAGGTGAAGCCCGTTGAAATTGCGGCTATCGAGACTGTCGTCCCGCAAACGCCTGCGCCGCCGCGCAGAACACCGCAAAAATCCGGGCCTGGATTCTGGTCGCGGCTTTTCAGTTTCTTCGGCAGCTCGTCAGAAGACACTCAAAAGAAGAAAAGTTCGGGGCAGAGGAAGTCGCGCAGCAGATCTGACAGCCGCCGCCGTGGCGACCAGCGATCCCGTCGCAAGAGTGGCGACAAGCGTTCTGCTGACAAGCGCTCTTCGCAAAGATCAAACCAGTCGAATGCAAAGCGCGGCAAAAAGACCGGCAACAAAGATGCTGATCGAAGTGCCAAGAGCCCACGCAGCGGCGAACGAACGGGGCAAGCGAAGAAATCAGCGCAAGGGTCCCGCGATGAGAATCAGGGTGAACAGCGCAAGCCCAGCAGCAAGCGCAGGAGTCGTGGCGGGCGCCGCAGGCGTCGTAGTTCAGAGTCGACGAATGCACCGGCTGTAGAGGGCAACGAACAGCAAAACACGGAACAGGGGCAGGCTCAGGTCGACGCACCAGCCAAAGAGTCGACACAGAAAGATAGCCGCGCACCGGCTGCAAAAGACACTAAGAAAGAATCGGCAACGCCGCCAGAATCTCAGGACGCGAAAGTTGCGAGCAAGCCAGCTGCCGAAGACAAGAAAGCGGAAGCTCCGACCGAAAAAGTTGAGAAGTCAGCAGAGCCCGCGAAGAAAAAGCGGGGACGCCGACCAGCGAAGACGCAGGACAAGAAAGCAGAGACAGCTGCGAAAGTTGACACCGCTGCGGCACCTGTACTGGAAAAGCAGTCGGAACGACCGGAAAAGACGTCTGATTTCGATGTCACGCAACCGGCCCTGCCAGTGCTCAAGATGACGGAAGACAACGCACCGCCTGCTAAAAAGCCGGAGCCACCGGTTGCAAATGATGCTCCCAAACGGGAGGCAAAACCTGCAGCGAAATCTGAGAAACCTGCAGCGAAATCTGAGAAACCTGCGGCGAAGTCTGAGAAACCTGAGGCGAAAGTACAAGCCGCAGATTCAAAACCTGATTCAAAACCTGACGCAAAACCTGACGCAGCGAAGCCGGAAGGACGCTTGCTGCCGTGGGAGGACTCTGCCGCACCGTCCAGCGACAGTGCGACCAAACAGGAAATGTCTGACCAGTAAAGGTTAAGGAGTCGACTTAATTTCTGACTGAAGCGTCTCGAGCAATGCTCGGGACGCTTGCTCGACAAGGTCGAGCACTCTTTCAAATCCGGCAGATCCACCATAGTACGGATCCGGCACCTCGGATTGCGGATCCCCGTCTGCAAACTGCAGAAACAACATTACCTTGCTGCTGTGTTCATCGCCTGCGTGTTCATGAAGAACCTCGAGATTGTCCAGGTCCATGGCCAGGATGTAATCGTGGCGTTCGAAATCGTCCGCGGTTATCGGTCGGGAACGAATATCACTCAACATGAATCCCCGCCGCTCAGCGGCAGCCTGTGCGCGACGATCTGGCGCTGAGCCAGTATGAAATGCGTGTGTGCCCGCCGAGTCCGCATCAATACTTTCCGCCAGTCCCGCATCTGCAACTAATTTGCGAAACACGCCCTCCGCTGTCGGCGATCTGCAGATATTGCCCATGCAGACAAACAAGACACTGGTCTTTTCTATGCTTTCGGTCATTTATATCGCTTTACTAATTAACTGCCTGGCAAGAATGTTTAGTCGCACTCCAGCCTGAGCATTGTCCGATTACCGTCAAATCGCTGTACAGGCGCCGAATACGACAAATCCTGCGTTTTCCCCGGCAGCCGCCAATACTATCTGGCCGGTATTGTGATTGATCGTCACCGACCAGGCCAGCGAGTCTGCGGCGCCTTCAGCACCACCCTGCACTCCCTACAAGACAATATAGTTGGCGAGGTCGATGATATTGTCGATATCGTCCGGCTCGCTCTCAACGCCGGCGGAGATCGCAACAACTTTTTTTCTTTTAAAATCCAACTTGACGAAATCCGGCGCGTCCACGCTTTCGTTGGTCATATTGCGACAATCGGCACCCAAATCACATTCGACAACCCGTGCAAACGAGCACATAAGCGCCTCCGATCCGTCGAATTCAGCTGCGCTGGCAGTCGCGCCAACAAAGCTCGCTAAAATTATAAAAACCAGTCTTCCAGTAACTTTCAT
>QNFK01000293.1 GCA_003645495.1 Gammaproteobacteria bacterium | reverse complement strand
GCAATGCTTCGGCGGCCGGTCTTTGTAAAAACGCTCTCGCCGATGAATAAACCGGTACGCCGAGAAAATTGTCGTTCGATGCGTAACGAATGTCGAGCCTGATCGTCTCGCTGTAGTCGGTGACATCCACCAGGTCCGCTTTGAGGAACTCGCCATCCTCCATCGGCGGTTCTGCACGCAAGGCTTCGCGCTCCAGGTCGGCGACCGGTTTGACCGGCTCGATATGAAACACATCGCCATCTATGTTCCCGGTAGACCGGCGTGCGAAGCCGATTCCATTCAGGCTGGCATTATCGACTTTGCCGGCGTCGTCTCTTTCAAAAACGATTTGCTCGTTCGGGTACAAACCGTATGGCGGAAACTGGAATTTGCCTTCGCCAAGGTCAATCAGCGGGTATTGCATGCCCCATTCAATGAGTGCATGTAATTTGCCGAACTTTTCACTTATATAAAGAACGTTGTGATCAAAGCCGTATTCACCCACCAGCGCCGACCAGGCAGGATTCAGCGTAGCTGGCATGACGTTAGCGATGGGCTCATATTCCGTGCCACGTACCGTTACTTTGCCATCACGGAACTCAAATTCCTCGCTGTAAGCCATTTGGTCATCGATGACAATGCGATCATCAATTTCTCTCAGGCGTAAAGACAGACCCCGAATACGCTCAACATACAAATTGCCAAAGCGACGGCTGATTTCTATTGTTTCATCGCCGTGTTTGTAGAATCCGGCCATCTCCTGCGCTGTTGTGGCAGAAACTGGCGCAGAGATTCTATATGCAGGCGGCGCTTTGCCGTCTTGCTGTGCCAGAAGGACACGTAAGGCGTGATCGGCAATCCTGTTTATGGCGCCATTCGCCATATCCAGGTTGGTTGCAACTGCGACACCAATCTTCCTGTCGGGTAGTACTTTTAGCTGGGTCGCGAAGCCGTATATAGCGCCACCGTGTTCCACTGATCGCTCGCCATCCAGTTCGCCCAGACCGAAACCGATACCAAACGAGCGATTACGACCGCTCTGAATCGTTGACTGTGGCGTCCACATCGTTTCCAGCGTCTTTTCACTAAGCAACCGACCGTCGCTGCCTTCGCCTCTCTTGATCAAAGCGTCCATGAACAATGCAAGTTCACTCATGGAGGAATACATGCTGCCAGCCGGCGACATTCCCAACTCAAATGTCGGCGCGACCGTCCGGTCGCCCTGGTAGCTCCACATGTAAGCTTCGGGCAAATTACGGATCACGCTCGCATCCGGTGTAAAGGCGCTCTTCGTCATTCCCAGTGGTTGCAAAATGTTTTCTTTGAGAGCTTCGGCGAAAGGCTGTTCAGAAACTTTTTCCAGCACTCTGCCGACAACCGCAATGCCTGCATTTGAATATTGCACCTTGCTTCCGGGTGCGTACACCAGTGTTGTCGTGTTCAGGCTCTTTACCGTTGCTTCCAGGGTTGGTTCATTCGTGGCGAAATAATTACCAACCGGGGGCTCCCTGACCAAACCCGACGAATGACTCATCAACAAGCGCAACGTGATCGGAGTTACAAACGGGTTGTCCGGCAGAAAATCCGGTAGATAGGTGCTCACCGGTTCGTCAAGATCCAGAACGCTTTTCTCGACCAACTGCATGATCGCAATGTCGGTGAATAACTTTGAGACTGAGCCAATGCGATAGGTCGTATTGCTATCCGCGCTCAGATCGGGATTCGCAGCATCCACGCCTGTGCCGTACGACCAGACCACACCATCTTTGTCCACGAGAATGATCGACAGCAGTGGCAGGTTTTTATTTGCTGCCTCCTGACGAATCAGGTCATTTAACTCAGGAAATTCCCTTTTTTCTGCATGCAGGTTTGCGGCAAGAAGCAGTCCAATTAAGGCGCTGAAAACCAGCTTCAGGGCAGCAGGGCGTTTGAATTGCATTCGGCGCCAGTCAGGCCGGACTATTTGCTGCAAGGAAATCATGGCCGCGCTTATCCAGCAAATATGACTGCCGTTCCAGAGTTGTGTTGCAGACGAGGTATTGGTTTTCGCAAAGACGCGTCAGGTGGTATTGCGCTCTTGCCAAACTGTAATCAAATGCTGCAGCAATCTGATAGTCGGAGGCTTCGTCTTCGCTGGCAATAGTCTGCAGTATGGTGACTTCCTCTTCGGAAAGCTGGCTTTCCATTTGAGTTGCATCGATGTTTCCGACGTCCTGCAATTTGTTATTGCGGGCTGTCAGAATTTCTATTTTTACAAGCAGCTCGTCTCGCTCAGCATCAGTTTGCTTTGACGGCTTACGTCCCAGTCGATCGCTCAGCAGGTTGGCAATCGGGATGTCCTGAGTTTTTTTGGCAATGTCGGCGAGCCAGCTCATGGGAATACTCCATTTATTATTATTGTTATGTGATCACAATATAGCGCAGATTCGAGGGCAGTGCAGTGAGTGCCTGCCTGATTGCGTGGAGCATCCTGTCCTGTTTGTTGCTATTGCAGACCTTTGAATTGTTCTGTCTTTCTGATCATGTGCAAAAAGCACAATGTCGAAAGCCCAGCCGCGCCAAATATCATGCACATCACCATGATCTGGTAACGCACAGCGATCAGTGGAGATACACCGGACAGAATCTGGCCCGTCATCATGCCCGGTAATGAGATCAGTCCGACTGCAAGAAACGAATTAATTACCGGGATCATTGATGTGCGAAACGCGGTGTCCCTGGCGTTATGAAATGAAGCACCGTTTCGGAGTTCGGCGTGCAGTCGATCCAGTGCGAGGCTGATGTTGGTCATGCTGGCGGCAAAGATCATGCCGGCGAGCGGAATCATGTAACTCGGTTGATACCACGGCTCGAGTTGTAAAACGCCCTGGGTAATTAGCAGCAGTGTCGTACCACCACCGATCAAAACGGAAACCAGCGACGCCGGGAATAATGACCCTCTCGACGTATCCGCGGTGTTCAATGCGATCCAGCTTGCGGCGACCAACATAATGGCGAGCACTCCGCTGATGATCAGTCCTGATTCGGTTTCGAAGATATAGATCAGTACGTAACCAATCAGCGTTAGCTGCATCAGCATTCGTGCGATTGCCGCCAGCGCATGACCATAGCCCTTGCCTGTGCGCCACATGAGAAAGACGACGACAGCGACTGGTATGAAGGAAAGTGCCAGTTGGGGCACTGATATTGTTGCGACGTTCACCTTGGGTCACCTCTTGCTGCAGGGGCAATTGATTGGGAAGCAAGGTGTAGATTAGCGCACTCGCCCGCTGGGCGGGCGAGTGCGGCCAAATAACGAAATACGCCCGGTACGAATCCCTAGCAGCGGTGGCCTGTTTCAGCGTCGGGGTGCGGGTAGGTATCCGCATCCTCCTCATTGAGACGGTGGTGCCCGGGGACCAGGCATTTGAAGTCTTTCTCTATTAGTAAGGAGAGAACCCCCGAATTTCCTAGCGCCTGCTCAGCAACAATCGAGACCTCGTCATTTTGCGACCAGCGAGTGATATCCGACTCGGGCAAATTTATCGTGAGATGTCCATCAAGGAAGCTGGCTGATACCTGCCCGTCAGTGGATATATCCAGGCGATAGGTGAGAGCCGAATCCGGAAAGCAGGTGCGCTCGACAATGCTCTGGCCGGAGGCAAGCTTTTCTACCTCATTTTGCTTCAACCGAAGGCGAATTGTGTTTTCGCGTATACGAAGTTTCATTAGGTGACTCTGTAAAAAGAACGCTTTACTATAGCGCCAAGTTTGCCAAAGTAGACTCACAATTT
>QNFK01000292.1 GCA_003645495.1 Gammaproteobacteria bacterium | reverse complement strand
AGAACTGATGAGCGGTATCACCTTGCGGCCGGTGCCGATCACGACGGAACGATTCGCGCCGTACGGTGACGTTATTCACGCGGCACCTGCGGCGGTGCAGGCGATGAATGATGCTCGTTTCGAGCGTTTTGACGATTTGGCGAAAGTGGATGTTGACCAGGCTGACGGCGGTCGGGTAGCGATCAGCATTGCACGCGGCAAGACACCGACGACATTGCCACATCGCTTCGATATGGTTGAGCGACATCCGCTTGGCAGCCAGGCTTTCATTCCATTGGCGCCGTTCTCATTTGTCGTCGTCGTTGCACCCGCCGGAGAGTCCGTGGACATAGCTGATTTGCGAGCGTTTGTGACCAACGGATCGCAGGGCATCAATTATCACAAGGGTGTCTGGCACATGCCGCTTATCGCAACAGAAGGCGGGCAGGCATTTCTTGTCATTGATCGTGTGCCTGGTGAAAACAACTGTGAACAAGTCGTGCTGGGTGAGTCCATAGTTCTCGAGGTGCCCTGAGGACCATGTCGGACAAAAAAGCATTTCGTGCAGAAATTTTGCACTGCCTCGGGGATCCCGGCGAGCACGCAGACGCGACGCAGGTGGAGTATTTCGCGGATGGTCTGCTGATCGTTGAGGATGGCCATGTTGCCGGCCTTGGCGATGCGGAGGCATTGTTGCCGGGCCTGGCTGACGACATAGAATTGATCGATCAGCGCGGCAATCTTATCTGCCCTGGTTTCATTGATTGCCACGTACATTTTTCGCAGGTTGATATTATTGCCTCGTATGGCGAGCAGCTGCTCGATTGGCTAAATCGCTACGCCTATCCCGCGGAGCAGCGATTTTCCGACGCGCAGCACGCAGATGAGGTCGCCAATTTTTTTACAGACGAGTTGTTGCGTAACGGCACGACAACAGCACTGGTATTTCCGACTGTTCACGAAGAATCTGTGGATGCAATTTTTTCGGCTGCCAGCAAACGCAACATGCGACTGCTATCGGGCAAAATATTGATGGACCAGCATTGTCCTGAAGCGGTTCGGGATGACGCAGAGTCAGCATATTCAGTCAGTCGGCGCCTGCTTGAGAAATGGCATGGCAAAGGGCGCCTCGGTTATGCACTGACGCCGAGATTCGCCGTGACCTCAAGCGAGGCGCAGCTGGCAGCGGTTGGCAAACTGGCGGCAGAATTTCCTGACGTACATATTCATACGCATCTTGCTGAAAATCATGAAGAAGTTGATCTGATCGCAAAGCAGTTTCCGTGGAGTCGCAGCTATCTGGATGTGTACGATCATTTTGGGCTGGTGCGGGAGCGGTCTGTTTTTGCGCATTGCCTGCATCTCGACGATAAGGACCGGGAACGCATGGCAAACAGCGGTAGCGCTATCGCGTTTTGCCCGACGTCGAATCTCTTTCTTGGCAGTGGCCTCTTCAATCTGCGTAGCGCCAGGGAGAGTGGCATACGCGTCGGGCTCGCTACCGACGTCGGTGGTGGCACCAGCCTGAATATGCTCCGTACGATGAGCGAGGCATACAAGGTATTGCATCTGGAGTCACAGTCACTGCCCGGGATCAGGGCGTTATACCTCGCAACTTTGGGTGCCGCTGAAGCGCTTTACATGGATGACAAGATCGGCAACTTCGCCACGGGCAAAGAGGCGGATTTCGTGGTGCTGAATTACGCGGGGGCGCAGATCACTACGCGTCGTCTGGCAAAGGCAGAGGATATTGCCGAAAAATTATTTGCCTTGATCATGCTTGGCGACGATCGCAATATTTCAGCAACCCATGTCATGGGCCAAAAGGTATGACGTATCGGTTTCACCAGGGCGAATGCGACGGAGCAAATCGCGGCGAGACGCCGCTCCCACGATCCTGCCATTAGAAACGTGGGAGCGGCGTCTCGCCGCGATATCCTGGAGTCTTGATTCTTACCGATCAATCAGGCGGCGGTGTCATTCTTGCGTGCCGCAATAAGGGCATCAAGGCGATCGATGACCGGGTTAATTTCAGTTTTGTTTTGCCGCAGCTCGTCAACTGACAGCCCGGACAGTTCGTACGGCAAAATCAGCCAGTCGGCTGTTTCGTGCACGTAATAATCCGGCGGACGGATCGTTCTTTCTGTCGGCCGGTACCAGACACTCGCGATGCGAATGTCTTTTGGCAGGTTTCGCCGGGATTTTTTTGCCAGCTGTTCGATAACTGCGTTGACGCTGGAGCCGGTGCTGTAAACGTCATCAACGATTAGCAACGAGTGATGCGAGCATACTCTTTCGTGAAGATAGCGCAGGCCGTGAGCGCGAATCGATTCCGATTTATCGACCATATCCGAGTATGTAGTCTGACCAGTATAAGATGTCCGTATCGCGATGTGATCCGTCTTGATGCCTAAATACTCAAGCCCCTCCTGCACCGCGATGCCGACTGCGCTGCCACCACGCCAGAGACCAACCAGGAAGTCCGGCTGAAAACCGGCCTTTTGTATGTTGACGGCCAATTGAAATGAATCGAGCAGCAGATCATTGGCTGCAATGAAAGTTTTCTTCATCTTATTGTTCTTCTTTCGGCGGCTTGTCACTACCGTGTAGTATTACGCCTGATCATCGCATTATAACGACAAAAGGCCGCTCGATGGACAAGACCGTACTCTCTGCGCAGGATCTCCTGGAGGACTCCTTTGAACTGGGCGTCAAGGTTCTCGAAAGCGGTTTCGAACCGACGCTGATCATCGCCATCTGGCGAGGCGGGACGCCAGTTGGCATGGCATTGCAGGAGGTCATGGCCTATTGCGGTGTAGATGCAGATCACATTGCGATCCGCACCTCATCCTATATTGGTGTCGATGAACGGGGCGAGGTAGCTGTTCATGGCCTCAATTACATCGTCAAAAAAATCCGCCATGATGATCGTGTGCTGATCGTCGATGACGTATTCGATACCGGCAACACTATCAAGGCAGTGATTGATGAGCTGGCGCGACGTGCGCGCGGCAACAACCCGACGGAAGTACGCAGCGCGGTGCCCTGGTACAAGCCGACCCGAAATGAGACGGATATTGTGCCTGATTACTATTTGCGGGAAACGACGGAATGGCTGGTGTTTCCACATGAACTCGATGCGTTGACGGCGGAAGAAATGAGCGTAGCGAGACCGAGGCTGCATGAGATTATTCATGGGGCGGGGGTGACTGCTCCGAATTCATAGCGTCGGTTGTGATTTTCTGTCTATCGGCACGGGCGATGGAGCTAGAACAACAGCCGTAGTTTGCCTATAGCCGGCCGTTGCAGATTGCTGCCAAACAACGAGTATCGTATCCCCAGCTTCCTGCCCCTGAGATCCGATCCGACACAAATCCGCAACGGAGTTTTAAACACCTGGACTAAAGCTCCTGTCGGAATTTCGCCGAGATTATTAGAAACGTGCACAGCATCCTCTTTGACGTTAACCGACGGATAAGTGCTCATTTCAGCCGCGCTGCGATCTACGTAAGCGTCGTCCTTGGGTCGCTTTGGCAACTGGGTGGCGACGTAGAACGCATCGTGATTTGGCATCACCAATGTCAACGCCGCATCTTCGATAGGTTCTTCGCCCTGATTAAGAATAACCAGTTGCAGATTTCTTTCTTTTTCCTCGAACAGGTAGTGCCGGTCCTCGTTCTCATGTTTGTGCTGAATCTGCGATAATTCCGCAGCCAGTTCCTCTGCGTTGCGGTCCTCGTAGGGACTGTCGGAGCCAAGCAGGCGCGCATGCGTGAGCCGAGCCATCACCGTCGTT
>QNFK01000291.1 GCA_003645495.1 Gammaproteobacteria bacterium | reverse complement strand
GGACAGGAAATCGCCGAAAAAGAAAGCTGTTGACGGGAAGAATGCGACCAAGAGGAAAACCACCAAGAAATCCACGAAAAAGAAGGTAAGCCGGAAAATGCAGGCAGCGAAGAAAACGAGCAAGAAGCGCAAAGTAAGCAAGAAGAAGCCGGCCGCGAAGAAGCGCGCCAGCACCAGGAAGGTTTCCAGGAAAAAAGCCGCTACCAGGAAGAAAGTCAGCAAAAAGAAGGCCTCTCGCAAGAAAACGGCAGTCAAAAAGGGGCGATCGAAGCAAAAGATCGCTAAAAAGAAGGTCTCGAAGAAGAAGGTCGCTAAGAAGAAGGTCTCGAAGAAGAAGGTCGCTAAGAAGAAGGTCTCGAAGAAGAAAGTTGCCAAGAAGAAGGTCGCCAAAAAAGCATCTTCTCGCAATGCGCCGGCCAGAAAGGCTCCTGTGAGCAAGCGAGTGATGCCGAAAAGGCCACCAAGGCGGAAAGCTACGGCCCGCAAAGTCACTCGCAATATGGATTTATTGTCTGGCCCGATACACGGTATCGAGCCATACGTCGCCAATCGTGGCGAAGAATATATGAGCCCGGAGCAGCTGGACCACTTCGAGACGATCCTGATGTCCTGGAAGACGGAACTGATGAAGGAAGTCGATCGTACTGTGCACCACATGCAGGACGAGGCGGCCAATTTCCCGGATCCAAACGACCGCGCGACGCAGGAGTCTGAATTTGGACTGGAATTGCGCACCCGTGACCGGGAGCGCAAATTGCTGAGAAAGATTAACTCTGGCCTGACCCGTATCGAAGAAGGCGTTTACGGATTCTGCGAGGAAACCGGCGAGGAAATCGGCCTGAAACGACTCGAGGCCCGTCCGGTTGCGACCTTGTGCGTTGAAGCACAGGAACGCCGTGAGATGTCTGAGCGCCAGTTCCGTGACCGGGATGACCGGTACAGATAGAGCCCAGGCCCAACGGACCATACAGAGATGACGAGCAAACCGGCTCCTTATGTTGGCCGGTTTGCGCCCTCGCCCTCCGGCCCCCTGCATTTTGGATCCCTGCTCGCCGCAGTTGTGAGTTACGCGCGAGCGCGCGCCGGCAACGGCCAATGGCTCGTGCGCATCGAGGATATCGATCCGCCAAGAGAACAACCCGGCGCTGACAAGGTAATTCTCAACGCGCTGGAGGCTTACGGTTTTGAGTGGGATGGGCCAGTCAGCTATCAGAGCCAGTTTGCTGAGCGCCATGCTGCACTGGTGCAGAGCCTGCTCGAGTCAGGCGCAGCATATCCCTGTTCCTGCTCCCGTCGGGACCTTGCTGATGCCAGGCGCGGACCGCTTGGCGCGATTTATCCCGGAACCTGCAGAGAAGGCTGTCGTTCGGACGAGGTGGCGATTCGACTGAGAACGGACGACGAACCGATCGAATTTATGGACCAGCTGCAGGGACCACAAAGCCAGCGACTGGAATCAGAAACCGGAGATTTCATCATCAAGCGGCGCGACGGGCTTATCGCCTATCACCTTGCGGTAGTGGCAGACGACTTCGATCAAGGCATCACCGAGGTCGTACGCGGCATCGATCTGCTGGACTCAACCCCACGCCATATCCACCTGCAACGAGTCCTTGGCTTCACCACACCTGACTATTTGCACATTCCCGTGGTTGAGAATGCCGAGGGGCAAAAACTCAGCAAGCTGACTGGCGCAAGAGGAATCCCAGGCGACGAAACCAGCGCCACCCTGGTGAGCGCGCTGGATGCGCTGAAACAGCACCCGCCCGCGGATCTGGCTCGCGCGAGCATTGATGAGATCTGGGCGTGGGCTCTGGCTAACTGGCGTACAGATGTCCTGCGGGACGTCAAAAGTATTCCAGCTGATCAATACCCTATGGCTGAGCACGAAAATGGGCTATCGTAGGCCCCACCTTCAATCGAGCAACCACAATATTTGACGTCAGCGCAACCTGCGACCAGCTTCGTGGTCCGTTACAATGTGTCTGCGAACGACGTTCACACCCTGGAGCAAGAAGAGACAACCTATGCCTGCTGCGCGCGTCATCAAGAAATACCCGAATCGCCGTCTGTATGACACAGAGGAAAGTCGCTATATAACCCTGGTCGATGTCCGCAACCTGGTGACAAGCAAGGTAGATTTCGTTGTCATTGACAAAAAAAGCGGCGACGACATTACCCGATCGATCCTGCTGCAGGTGATCAGCGAGCAGGAATTGCAGGGTGAGGCCATTATGAGCCAGGACTTCCTGTCCCAGGTCATTCGCTCATACGGCAAGGTGATGCCGGGATTCATGGCGAACTACCTCGAGCAAAGCATGAAACTTTTCATGACCCAGCAACAGAATATTCGTGGCCAGGTAAAACGGGTCGTCGGTGTAGACCCGGTGCTGGCCGTGACCGAGATGGCGCAGAAGAACTTCAATCGCTGGAAATCACTGCAGGATGAGGTTCTGCGGCGTTTCACCGGCACGCGCGACGATGCAGAGCAAAGCGGCACCAGGCAGATATCACAGGATCAAAAGAAAGTCAGCTAGCCCGAACATTGCACGAGTGCCGGCGCTCATCAACTGAAACGGGCTATGATTCAAATGGTTGCGGTACTTTCGACGAAGGTGGAAGGGCTACAGTTTGCGCCTGCCGGGCTGTCGGTTCCTGTGCCGGCACATCGCGCCCGATCCTGCTCGACAGGTAGTCCTCCCTGCTACCTCTCTCACACGATCGAACGCGCTGCACGCGGCACAGGAACCGACAGTCCCGCCCACTCATGCAATGTTCGGGCTGGTACCGCCTTACCGCTGTTTTCGATCCGCCCTGCCAGAGTTCCTTGACATCCGCGTGGCACACCCCTATTTTGTGCGTTGCAGCAGGGATACGCTCCCCCGCCCCCTGTTGCGAATGCCTGAAGGAGTTTCTACTCCACGGCCGGCCCCCTGAGCAATCGGGGGGCCTTTTTTTATAGGTCCACCTGATGATGCCGAGCCACCGGATTTGTCTACGCCAGCAACGACATTCTGCGTGGATGGCGTTGTAATCGGGTCATATCAGCAATGCAGCGTTCTGGAGGCAAGTGACAATGACAGAGAGTGCGCCGGAAAATCGCATTCTTGAGAGTAGTTTCAAGCCCGCCTGGTGGCTTGGAAATCGCCATGCGCAAACGATTTATCCGTCGTTTCCCTGGTCTGGAGCACCACAGGTTCGCCTGCGCAACGAAAAGCTGGAGCTTCCCGATGGTGACGTCACCAGTGTTGACTGGATGATCGAGGGACCCGAGCCAGACTCTGGCGCACCCGTCCTCATCATATTGCACGGCCTCGAGGGTTCCGCCGATTCAGCCTACGCGCGAATTATGCTGCAAGCCGCGTCAGACAACGGCTGGCGTGCGGCAGTGCTGCATTTTCGTGACTGCGGCGACTACCGCAATCGCCTGCCCCGGCGCTATCACGCGGGCGAAACCAATGACATTCGCTATTTCCTGGAACAGCTGCGGACCAAGGGCCACGAGGGCCCGATGATGGCTGTAGGTTACTCCCTCGGCGGCAATGTGCTGCTCAAGTACCTTGGCGAGAATGGTGCATCAACACCTTTGGATGCTGCCGCCGCTGTTAGCGCACCACTGGATTTGCATGATTCTGCACGAGCATTAACTTCTGGCTTTTCAAAAGTTTACCAGTATCACTTACTAAAACGGATGAAGAAGGCTGTCACGCGAAAATTCGACCAGTACACCGCTGCCTTCGACTGGCATCGCACCATGAAATCGCGCACATTTGCCGAGTT
>QNFK01000290.1 GCA_003645495.1 Gammaproteobacteria bacterium | reverse complement strand
TGCTTTTTTTGTAGGAGCCCGTACGGAAAGAAAATTCGTTCCCAAAGCTGAGTCGGCCTTTCTATCGGGGCGACGGGCGATCATCGCATGGTTTTTGTAATTGCCTTTAGCCTGGAAGGTGCAGTTTTTGTGCGCGTGTGACGGGTTGATGTTTTGCTTTTTTTGTAGGGGCCCGTACGGAAAGAAAATTCGTTCCCAAAGCTGAGTCGGCCTTTCTATCGGGGCGACGGGCGATCATCGCATGGTTTTCGTAATTACCTTTAGCCTGGAAGGTGCAGTTTTTGTGCGGGTGTGACGGGTTGATGTTTTGCAAACAATTGAGGGCATGTTTTCAACATGCTCTCAATTGTTTGTCGCCCGTCGGGACGGGCTCCTACGATAGGTTTCTACAGTTTTCGAACTTAGAATAAGTTGAATTGGCTACAATTATTGAGTGCGCGCCTTTTGGCTATTGTGTCAGGGTGCGGTAGGTTCCTGTTGTTCCGGTGCCCAGCGCTGCTGGCGGATCGACAAAATTTCCCTGTACGAAATCTACGCCGTTATCGCGTAGCCAGTCGAAGTCTTCCTGTTCTTCAACCTGTTCTGCCACTATCTTGAATTGCATTGTTCGGGCCAGTTTAATCATCGCCGAAACCATTTCCTGGTTGACCGGATCGGAGCTCAGATTGCGAGTATAGGTGCCATCGATCTTGAGGTAGTCCACCGGCAAGTGTTTCAGGCTGGCAAACGAACCCAGACCGCTGCCAAAGTCGTCCAGTGCAAATTCGCAGCCAATACCGTGTAACACTTCAATGAAACGTTGTGCATATTGCACGTTCGCCGCGATAGCGCTTTCAGTAACTTCGAAACAAATGCTGCCCGGCGCCACCCCACTGTGGTCGAGTGCCACTACCACGAAATCGAGGAAGCTTTCATCGCCAAGCGTTTGCCCTGAAATGTTAATGGCGCAGCTGCGATTGCTGGCAAGCCTGATCTCATTTGCGTTGATTGCCGCCAGCGTCGCATTAACAACCCAGCGATCGATCTGTGGCATTAGCTGATAACGCTCTGCGGAGCGTAGAAAGTCTGCAGAGTTGGAGTGCCGTCCACGCTCATCCGGCATACGAATCAATACCTCGACTGCCGGGCCGCTGTTGTCGCCACTGCCGGTTGCAATTATCGGTTGCATCGCCAGCTCGAACTTGCCCTCGTGTAGCGCGTCCTGTAATTGCCGCAGCCATTGAATGTCGCCCCTGTCACGAGCGATGGCCTCGTCGCGTGCAGAGTACACATGGACCTGCCCGCGCCCACGTTGTTTGGCGACGTAACAAGCCGAATCCGCCGCGCTGACCAGGTCCTGTAACGTTCCGCTGGCATGGCTGATTTGTACGAGTCCAACAGAAATACCAATATTAAAAATCTTGTCTTTCCAGACAAATCGATAATCGGCGACCGCATGGCAAATGTCTGCTGCTATTTGCTGCGCTTTATCAATCGGACAACCCATCAGCAGGGTGCCGAATTCATCACCACCGAGACGGCCGACAAAATCTGAATCACGCACCTGTTCTTTGATCAGGTTGGAGACTTCACGCAGCATGTTGTCGCCGGCTATATGTCCACAACTGTCATTAACTGCCTTGAATCGATCGAGGTCCATATAGCAGAGAATATGCACCGCCTCTTCCGCGTGTGCCGAGTCCATTGCTTCCTGCAACCGACGTTCAAACTCGCGTCGATTGATCAGCCCCGTCAACGCATCATGCGTCGCCTGGTAACTCATTTGCTGCGTCAGCCCGCGAATTTCCCCAACGTCGTGAAACACGACGACTGTGCCGGAAATGCTGTTGGCCGGCCCCTGAATTGGCGACGCACTGATTTCAACGGAATGTTCATGCTCGCCATCCTTGCTAACCAGTAACGCACGCCGACCCATGTTGACGCGTCTGCGGATGGATAAACAGCGCTCTACCGGATCACCGAGCGAACGCCGGTCCGCGTCGTCGATCAGCGAAAATAGCTCGCCTATCTTGTGTCCGGCGGCATCATCCCGGTTGGCCCCAACCATCGACTCTGCTGCACGATTCATGTAATCGATGCGACCCTGGTTATCCGTCGTGATAACGCCCTCAGAAATCGATTCGAGGGTGTACTGTGCCTGCCGCTTGCTGCGACTGAGAGAAACTTCCAGGTTTTTACGGTGGCTGACGTCGCGCGCAATCGTCAGTATCGCGCGAGCACCGCGGTATTCGATAAGCGAACTTTGTGCTTCGACCCACAGTCCTTGCTCATCACCATTAATCAGTTGAATTTCCAGGCGGCGCGGCGCGGTTTCACCAGCGAGGCGTTGTGTCACGGTTTTGCGAAACAGAGCCCTGTAGGCGGGTTTCACGAGATCCGCTACATCCCGTCCCTCCAATTGTTCGGGGTCGATACCGATAAGGCTCGCCGCACTTTCGTTGGCAAGCAGGATACGATCATCATGTACCAGGACTATTTCCGGAAGCGTTCGCGCAAAATCCGAGAACAACCGGTCCCTGCCCTGAATTTTTTCATCGCGCTCACCGATCGCATCAAACAGCCGGTTGATCGTCCGCGTAAGTTCGCCAATATCACCACTGCCTGCAGCAGCCAGGCGCCTTCCTACTGATGCGTCGCCGGACACGGCAACCAGTTCATCGTTGAGACTGCCGAGTCGAACGTTAGTCCGTCTCCGCTGCAACCACAGCAAGACAAGTGCTATCAGCAATACTGACAACAAGCCTGAAAGAAGCAGAATTACGACGATCGATGACATGTTATACCTGGTGCCGGGGATTCCAATTCCCCGATCTTGCTCGCGCGTTCAGGAATTATTGATCCTTTGGCGCGCAAGTCTGTTCCGTCCCACTCCGGTCATCATACAAATGATACCGCGTGACGACATTTGTTATTATTAGGTCCTCGCTAGGTATCTCCCACGCTCGAGATTCGAGGCAATCTTGGGCATTCTTCGTGTGCACGCTTAAGGATATCCCAGCTACCGCGGCTCACTGCGGCAATTCACCATAATTCAGCAACAGTAACGCAATCAGGAAATCTCCAGCGGCCCGCATAGTTAGTGCATGCCAGATTATTTCCTTATCTTTCAAAGAATTACAGGCAATCATACAAAATGAACACCGATTTCGCACGATGCCAGATGATCGAGCAGCAAATCCGCACAAACGGCGTCTCCGACCCGCTCATCCTCGCGGCGCTGGGGCGGCTGGCGCGCGATGAATTCATCCCGGCAGCCTACGTCGATCTGGCATTTGCAGACTGCGAAATTCCACTACCCTATGGGCAGTGCATGCTGCGGCCGATGATCGAGGGGAAAATTCTCCAGGCACTGGCTTTGCAAGCTGATGACAGCGTGCTGGAGGTCGGTACGGGTACGGGATATTTTACTGCTTGCCTGGCGCTGCTCGCAAAACAGGTAGTCAGTATCGATATTCATAGTGAATTTATTGCTAGGGCTGAAATTAATCTTGCCGATGCCGGTATCAGTAATGTAGAGCTGCATTGCATGGACGTTTTGCGCGAGTTGCCGCCAGGTGACTTTGACGCCATTGTTATCAGCGGTTCGGTACTCGAGTTGGACGAAAGTGTAATTAACGCGATGAAACCAGGTGGCAGGTTGTTTGCTGTCATCGGAGAATCACCGGCGAAAGAAGCAGTGCTGGTAACACGGGATGTAGGACAAAATTGGCAGACCGCGAGTTTGTTCGAAACAGACCTGCCGGCACTTGTGAACGCCACAGAAACACCAGCATTTTTCTTTTGATGTGAAACCACATTG
>QNFK01000289.1 GCA_003645495.1 Gammaproteobacteria bacterium | reverse complement strand
TGCTTTCGACGAATTCACGTAAATCAGGTTAATTCGCGGCTAAAGCCGCTCCTACAGTCTGGCGCCAGACTGTAGGAGCGGCTTTAGCCGCGAATTAACCTGATTTACGAACCAAACTGCAATCACCGAATTCTTTGCTGCAACTCCTCAAGCCGTGCCGCCTGTTTATGATTCGGTGAATCCACATGCCGCGATGCAAGCCACAACCACGGCCCTGTAGCAAACTGTAGGAGCGGCTGTCTCAATTTATGTCTTTCGTCGCAGGGCGCGGTTATGTATGACAGCTAAGACGCCGCGAATAAACCTGACATATAAACCAAACTGCAATCACCGAATTCTTTGCTGCAACTCCTCAAGCCGTACCGCCTGTTTATGATTCGGTGAAACCAGATGCCGCGCTGCAAGCCACAACCACTGTATAGCGTCATAAAGCCGCAATTGTTCCGCCAGGTATTCCTCTAACTCCGAGTCAGTGCCTCCCGCATAGGCGCTCAGCAAATGCTGTGCTCTTTGCTTGCTGAAGTTGTGGTAGCCAACGACCGAGGCCAGATCAAAAAGCGGATCGTTATCACCCGCATATTCCCAGTCGATCATCCTGGCTGGCGTGAGACCAATGATGTTTCCCGCAACAACGTCGTTGTGACAGCACACGAAAGTGTCGCGACCGGGGATGCTACTGATAATGTCAACGCAGCGAGTCGCGAAGTCATGCAGGCCATGGCGTGCCTGTAATCCTTCTTCATACCGCCTGGCCGACAAATTTAAATCTACCTGTAATTCGCACAACGGCAGAGCATGTACCCGGCGCAGGACATCTGCCAGCGCCTCGATATAGTCCGGATTTTCCAGATCGGCTTCCTGCCACACGGGTTCTGGCAGAAACTCAGTAAGCAGGACTCCCCTGTCAATATCTGAATACACCACGCGTGGCGCAACACCTGCCTCGCCTGCCTTTTTTAATATCTCAATTTCACAGGAGCGATCAGCCAGAACCGTGCTGGTGTGATCAGCATCAATGCGTAAGACACATTCCTTTTCATCCAAACGCACGTGATAAGTACGATTCGTTAACCCGCCTTCGAGTTCATCGATCTGTGTCGATGCCGCATCCCAACCAGGCACGCTCGCCAGGGCATCGTATGCGGTCATCGAGCTGCTCATATCGCGAGCCCTGCACTATTTTGTTGAGTTCGGTATGACCGGGTCCAGCTGACGAGCCCTATCGGGATCATCGCAACATAAGCAACAAAAAGGAGCGCGGTAAGTTCCAGGTCGCGTGACCAGTAAATCACGACAGAAACGGCGTCTATCACAAGCCAGTACCACCAGTTTTCAAGGACTTTTCGCGCCACAAGAAATGTCGCCCAGATGGCCGCAAAGGTCGTCGCCGAATCAGCATAGGGATACGCAGCATCGGAGTAACGTGTCAGCAGGAAACCGCCGGTTGCAGACAAGACAGCAATTACAAGGATCGCTGTAAAATGAGTTTTTCGCGACCAGACCGATACCGGCAGGTCATCGTCCGCACTTTCGCCTGAATGCCAGACAAACCATCCGTAAATCGCCATGATGAAGTAGAAAACATTCAACACCGATTCCATATACAGTTTCGCGACAACGAAGATCCACGCAAAAATGGCAGTACTTACCATTGCGCATATCCAGCACCAGATGTTTTGCCGAATCGCCAGTACCAGGTAGAGGACCGCAAACAGAACAGCTGTGGATTCCAGGCCGGAATACGCCCTGACCTGCTCCGTCAGCGTTGCCAGCAATACTTCCACGTTATCTTTTTCAATCGCTGATCGGGTTGTTCAGAATTTTGATCGCGAAAACGACTTTCGGTGAATTCTCAAAGCTCGTCTTCACCTCCTGATTGAGCGCCGCCATTACGTCGTCATATTCGCCGCGAAGCTGCGTGCTCATCGGATTAGTGACAACTTCGATCGAAGCATGGGTGTTCAGTCTCCTTATCACATCCTGAATCGGCGGAATGAAATCATCGGCAAGCGGATAAAGACTGATATCGACGGCTACTCGCATAACTAAAACCTCATATCTAGTGTCACGCCAATCTGGCGCGGATCACCATAGCGGACATATAACTCATTGGAAAAATCGGGTGGCTCGTTGCCGAAATAAAATCCGCGCACAGCGTAGCGTTCATCAAACAGGTTGCGCATCCACAGCTGGACGGCCCAGCGGTCCGCCTCGAATCCTAACCGGGCGTTGACGAGTTGATAAGCGCTGGAACGTTGATTGTGGCTGTAATCAAAATAAAACTCGTCGCGCGCAGAGACATCCAGTCGCGCAAAAACCCCGTTCGCTCTTCGATATATACCACCGACATTTAATGTATATGCGGGTGCATGAGCCTGATTACGCCCATCCAGGTTCACTTCACTCGTGCCAAAGGAGGTGATTTCTGCATCCAGCAAGCCTGCTGTAAGGAAATATTCGAATTCATCGCTTGCCAGCCAGCGCAAGTCTACCTCCAGCCCTATCGTTCTCCCCTGGTCCGCGTTGTCGGTGAAAAATACGAATGAAGCCGGGTCGTTGGGGACCAGTTGAAAAGAAGTACGAATCTGTTGGTCCTGACGGTCACTGTAGAAAATCGCGGTATTCATTTGCAGTGACTCGTCCAACCAGCGCGACTTCATACCGACTTCAAGATTCCAGACTGTTTCTGTATCGAATTGCCGCCGCTCATCCGGGACGCCAGGGCCGGGATTGAAGCCGCCTGCCTTGAATCCTCGTGCGAGGCTGACGAACCCGGTAGTAAAGTCTGAAAAGTCGTGTGTGAACGTTAACTCCCCACCGATCATCGTCTCATCCGGACTGAATGCAAGACCAGATGTGTTGGTGTAATCAGTATCACGGCGTTCTACGCGCAAGCCGAATCCCAGGTGATTCGTATCTCCTATCGCAAAATCGAGCTGACCGAAGATAGCCGCATTCAGCGCCTCATAGCGACCGGAGAATTGATCATCGACTGTGAAGGTGTAACCGAACACTGGATCGGGATCGATCAGAATTCCCTGGGTTATGCTATCCAGGTCATCATCGAGCTGCATGACGTAAACACCCAGCAGCCAGTCCGTTGAACCATTGAAAAGTTTACCGGCATCAGCTGATGTCAGCCGAAACTCCTGACTGATCGTTTGCCGCTCCCGGTTATTGTCGACGACAAAATCGTAGGTGTAGGGCGACCATGAATCCGGGTTCCCCCAGTCGGCGTCGAAGCCAAATTTGATGTCTGAGTTCGCGCTGGTTGTAATCGATGTGACGTTGAATTTCTCAGCGCCACTCCAAATCGCCTTCACCGACGCTCCGCTGCTCTGTTGCGCATCCTTGCCAGGCTTGTCCGACAAAACATTAAGGCTGTTATCGATCGCAAAGGCATCATATCCATTATCAACATCGGCATAGATAGCTGACATGACAATTTGCCAATCTTCGGTAGGTTCCCATACCAACTTGCCGCGCAGCGAAGTTTCATTGCGCCCGTTGGTATCGTCGCGCTGCAAAAACGCATTGTCTCTGAAGCCATTGCTTTCATGGTGGTGAGCGCTAACACGAAACTTCAATTTCCCGTCCGTTGTAACCGGTCCGCCGATCGCGAGGCCCGCAGAAAATGCATCTTCACTACCTGCACTGACCTGAGCAACACCGCCCCACTCCGCAGTCGGCTCTGCACTTTGCACGTAAATCAATCCGCCTTACGCGTTGGCGCCGTAACGTGTGCCTTGCGGGCCACGCATGACTTCGATTTTTTTAATGTCTAAAAATATTGCAATCGTACCG
>QNFK01000288.1 GCA_003645495.1 Gammaproteobacteria bacterium | reverse complement strand
CTGAACCCATCAAACCTACCTTGTTGGACTACTACAATCGGGATGGCAATAATACACAATGGATGATCCTTGTGTTTTGTTACACTGCGCGCCGTTTCAACATATTAAAGGCAGAGCTAATAGTTATGGATCCGGCAGAGGTCAAGGCACTTATCGAAAACGGGCTCGAGAATGCGGATGTCAAGGTGTTCAGCGACGACAACACGCACTATGCAGCAGTTGTAATCGCCGCCGCATTTGCGGGGCAAAGGCGCATCCAAAGGCACCAGCTCGTCTACCGTTGCCTCGGTAGCCTGATGGGCAACGAGATTCATGCCATGTCAATTCGGGCGCACACGCCGGAAGAATGGCGCGATCTGGAGCAGGCGAGTTAGCTAACGTGGACAAGCTATTAATCACAGGCGGCACTGCGCTCGACGGTACGATCGATGTGTCCGGCGCCAAGAATGCCACGCTACCGATTCTGGCCGCGACCTTGCTGGCCTCGGAGCCGGTCACTGTCAGCAATGTTCCGCAGCTCAAGGATGTCGCGACAACCATCACGCTGTTGCAGAGCATGGGTGTCCAGGTGACGTTTGATGAAAAACTCAACGTCGAAGTGGATGCCACGGCAGTAAACAACCGATGCGCACCATACGAACTCGTCAAGACGATGCGTGCATCGATACTCGTACTCGGGCCATTGGTCGCCCGTTTTGGCGAAGCGGATGTTTCGTTACCAGGCGGTTGTGCAATTGGCGCACGACCCGTCAACCTGCATGTTCAGGGTTTGCAGGCGATGGGCGCGCATGTCGTTGTCGAAAATGGATTTATCAGAGCGCGGGCGGACCGCTTGCAGGGTACACATATTGTCTTCGACACGGTCACAGTGACCGGCACCGAAAACCTCATGATGGCTGCCGTGCTGGCAGATGGTGAGACCGTACTGGAAAACGCGGCACGCGAACCCGAGATCACAGACCTTGCAAATTTCCTGCAGCAAATGGGGGCGAAGATTAGTGGCGCCGGCACCAGCACCATTAGAATTGAAGGCGTAGATTCTCTGGCAGGAACGCAATATAAAGTGCTTCCGGACCGGATCGAATGCGGTACCTACCTGGTTGCGGCGGCGATGACCGGCGGCAGGATTCGCCTGAATCATGCGGCGCCGGAAAATCTCGAAGCCGTCATCCTGAAATTGCAGGAGGCTGGCGCACTGGTCGAATATGGCGACGACTGGATTGCGCTCGACATGCAGGGCAAACGGCCACAGGCTGTCGATATCAGAACCTCGCCATACCCCGGTTTTCCTACTGATATGCAAGCGCAGTTTTGCGCCATGAATGCGATGTCCTCAGGCGTCGGGACAGTCACCGAGACCATTTTCGAGAACCGCTTTCAGCACGTGCTTGAACTGCAGCGGATGGGTGCGGACATTCAGATCGAAGGCAACATGGCTGTGTGCCGCGGTGTGGAAAAGCTGACAGCAGCACCTGTTATGGCAACTGATCTGCGTGCATCAGCAGGACTAATCCTTGCGGGGCTGGCGGCGGAAGGCGAGACCCTGGTTGATCGCATCTACCATGTCGATCGGGGCTACGAAAGAATTGAGGAAAAATTGCACCAGCTTGTTGCGCAGATAAAACGAGTGCCGGGCTGACCCTCAATCTACCTATTGAACCTGTTAGCGACGTTCCGTAACCGTCAATGTTGCCCTGAATCGCTGCCCATCTCGCCAACCTTCAATCTCCACCTGCTCCCCGGGGTTCAGGCGTGCAGCGATCAACAATGCGTGCTGGCGGGAAAGAATCGGCTCATCATCAATAGCCAGAATAACGTCTCCACCGCGAAGACCGGCGAGTGCGGCAGGCCCGTTTTCAAATACGCTGCTAAGGACAATGCCAATATTCGGATCGAGGCCGAGTTCGGTTAATTCGGCCCGGCTCAGTTCCTCCGTTTGCATACCAATCCAGCCGCGGATGACTCTGCCATCTTTCTTGATTGCATCGACAACCCCGCGTACCAGGTCTACCGGAATGGCGAAGCCAATGCCTTCGGTGCCTACATCCTGCGCGAGGACCATGGTATTTATGCCTACCAGTTGGCCGTTGGCATTGACCAGGGCACCGCCCGAATTACCCGCATTGATCGCGGCATCAGTCTGGATGAAATTCTCGAAAGTAACCAGTCCCAGCGCTCCACGCCCGGTAGCACTTACTATCCCTTGTGTGACTGTTTTGGTCAGTCCGTACGGATTGCCAATTGCGAGCACAATGTCGCCCATGCGTAATTGATCCGAACGACCCAGCGGAATCGGCTGCAAGGTGCCCAGATCGACCTTTAGCAATGCGAGGTCGGTCTCCGGATCTACGCCGACAAGGACCGGATTGGTGAATCGACCGTCGCTGAGTTGCAGCCGGATCTCGTCTGCATCGACAACGACATGGTAGTTGGTGACCAGGTAGCCGTCGGCGTCTATAACAACGGCTGAGCCCACGCCGGTATTAACGCGAAACCTGCCGCTTCCGTCGGCGGCATCTTCATCGGCAACCACGCGCCTGGTGTACACGCTGGCGACCGCGGGGGCGCTGATATCGACAGCATCGGCGTAGCTGGCCGGCGGTCTGTCACCTATGCTGCGACCGCCATCGATGGCTGGCAGGAGCTGTGGCTGGACGAGGACGACCACAAAGGCGGCTGCCAGCCCCACGACGACAGACTGCATCAGGAATATCAGGACAGGTTTAAGTCGTGCCAATTCGTTTTCCAGTCATGCATTGATTAGGTATTTGTACGGAGCCACATGGTGGCACTTTGCTGCTCCAGAGCCTAGCCAATTCTGAATTGTCACGTGTATAATGCGCCACGGGTTCCGCACCCAGACTCAAGGTAACCGTCATCCTGACGGCGAATCGCGTCTGCTGCAAATCTACCAGTTTTCGAATAATGCAATAAACCGTACAGGTGAGAGGTTGGTTCAAATCATTGCTACCAACCTGATCCAAGCGGTGTATGGGAGTTCTACATGACTGATGACGTGGACCGCAACAGGCGTCATTTCCTGACTGTTGCCACCCTTGTTACCGGAGGCGTCGGCATTGGGCTGGCCGCCATTCCGTTTCTGGCCTCGCTAAAACCCAGCGCGCGTGCGCAGGCACTCGGCGCTCCTGTTGAGGTGCCGCTGGGATCGCTGGAGCCTGGCGAGATGATCCGTGTCATGTGGCGCGGCAGACTCGTGTTCGTTGTGCGGCGTGACGAAGAAATGCTGTCCCGCCTGCCGAAGGTTATCGATTTTCTCAGGGACCCGGACTCCGAGGTAGTTGAGCAACAACCCGAATTTGCGGTCAATGAACACCGTTCGATCAAACCGGAATACCTGGTGGTCGAGGGTTCCTGCACCCATCTTGGCTGTGCGCCGCTGGCAGAATTTGACGTTGGTCCGGCAGACGACTGGTTCGGCGGGTTCTTTTGCCCGTGCCACGGCTCGCGCTTCGATCTTGCCGGCCGCGTTTACAACGGTGTGCCGGCGCCGACCAATCTGCGTGTACCGCCGTACCGCTACATTCGCGAAGACCTCATTATCATTGGCCAAGAATCGGGGGCAGCGTAATGGCACGTATTGAATCCGAGATTGGCACGCCAAAAGGTGGCTTCATGAAGTGGATCGACGATCGTTTCCCGTGGACGGAAACGATGAAGTACCACATCACAGAGTATTACGCCGCCAAAAGTTTTAACTGGTGGTACGTCTTTGGTGTGCTGGCGATGGTTGTGCTCGTAATCCAGATTGTGAGCGGCATTTTCCTGTCGATGAACTACAAACCATCG